>JASEGQ010000029.1 GCA_030017875.1 Candidatus Aenigmatarchaeota archaeon | reverse complement strand
TACCACCAATTCTAGAAGGAAAAAACGTTTTGGTAATTGCACCAACAGGAACAGGAAAAACTGAAAGCTGCATGCTTCCTCTATTTCATTTCGTCATGGAACAGAAACCAAAACCTATAAGCATTTTATACATAACTCCGCTAAGAGCGCTCAACAGGGACATGCTCGATAGGCTAATCTGGTGGTGCAATGAAATTGGAATAGAAGCTTCTGTTAGACATGGTGACACAAGCCAGTATGAAAGAAGGCTGCAAGTAGAATTTCCCCCTTCTCTGCTAATAACAACCCCCGAAACTCTACAAGCTATACTGCCAGGAAAGAAGATTCGTGAGCATTTGAGAAATGTAAAATGGGTTGTGGTTGACGAGTGTCACGAAGTAGCTGATTCTAAACGTGGAACTCAATTGAGTTTTGCATTGGAAAGATTAAGAGAACTCTGTGGAGATTTCCAAGTTATAGGCTTGAGCGCCACGGTTGGCTCACCCGAGCAGGTTGCAAAGTTCATTTGCCCAAACAAGCCGATTGAAATAATCAAAGCTAGTTTGTCAAAGGGAATGAGCATTAAAGTAATTAATCCGAAACCTGAACCTAAGGATAAAAGGATAGGAGAGAAAATCCTTGCTTCTGCAGAAACTGCAGCAAGGCTTAGGACAATAATGGATTTGATTAAAAATTCAAGATCAGTTCTCATATTCACTAACACAAGAGAGTTTGCAGAGATTCTTTCTTCAAGGATCAAAACTTTAGACAGAAAGTTTCCAACTGGCGTGCATCACTCAAGCCTTAGTAAAGAGGTTAGGATAAAAACTGAAAAAGATTTCAAGCAAGAGAAAATAAAATCAATAATTTCTACGAGCTCACTGCAGCTTGGGATCGATATTGGTATTGTTGATTTAGTATTGCAGTACATGAGCCCAAGGCAGATAACTCAAATCATACAGAGAGTGGGGCGAAGCGGGCATGAGCTAGAAAGGATAAGCAACGGAGTTATAATTTCGACTGATGAAGATGATATTTTTGAATCAGCTGTTATAGCTAGAAAAGCTTTAAAGGAAGAACTAGAGCCAATAAGATTTCATGAGAATTCTCTAGATGTGCTGGCTCATCAAATCGTTGGCTTAACGCATGAGTACTGGAGATTGGATTTGCAGAAAGCATACGAAATTGTAAGAAGAGCTTATCCATACAGAAATTTGAGCTTTACCGAATTCTTAGAAGTTTGCAAACAGCTACAACAGCTCGGCTTAATATTCCTTAACAGTCATATAAAGAAAAAGAGAAGAGGATTTGAGTATTATTTTACTCAATTGAGTACGATACCAGATGTCAAAAGCTATAGAATTTTCAACACTTTAGACAATTCTTTTGTTGGAGTTTTAGATGAAGAGTTTGTTGCTCTGCATGGTGAGATTGGAAGTAATTTCATAGTTAAGGGAGATGCTTGGCATATAATTGATGTTGTAGGAGATAAAGTTTTAGTTGAACCTACTAATGATATTGAGGCTGCAATTCCTGCTTGGGAAGGCGAGCTAATTCCTGTTCCTTTTGAAGTAGCTCAGGAAGTTGGAAGGCTGAGAGCATTAATTTCAGAATATTTAGAGCAAATGTCCTATGAAGAAATTACGCAAAAGCTAAAAGAAGCTTATCCTATTGACGAAAATTCTGCAAAGAAAATGATTAAGCTAATAAATAAACAAATGAAGTACGGAATAGTCCCAGATGATAAAACTATTGTGATCGAAGATTATGAAGACAAGGTTATAATCCACGCATGCTTTGGTTCTTTGGTTAATGAAACTCTTGGAAGATTCATCTCAGCTTTGCTGACTTCAAGGATTGGCTCTGTAGGCTTGAGGACAGATCCTTACAGGATTATGCTCCAATTCCAAGTCAAAAATTTTGAGTTGATAAGGGAAATTCTGTTCAACACAAACCCTGAGCTACTGAGAAGTTATTTAGAAATGGGCTTGACTAAAAGCGAATTGTTTGAATGGAAGTTTGTTCATGTGGCTAAAAGGTTTGGAGCAATAGCAAGGGATGCAGATTACAGTAAAGTAAGAATGAAAAGAATAATAGAAGATTATGTTGGATCACCGATATTCAAAGAGACTTTAAAAGAATTGGAGACAGAAAAGTTTGACATAGAGAAAGCTACAGAAATCTTGAGAAAAATTCAAAGCAGAGAAATAAAAGTTGTTTTCAAGCCTGGTTTATCGCCGTTGGGAAGAATTGGAATAAAGCACAAGTATGCAGAGATAGTAGGACCAGAGAAGCCAGAGATAGAGATTTTTGAGCTGTTTAAGCAAAGGCTTCTGAGCACAAAGATTAGATTAGTATGTGTTAACTGCGGTCAGTGGAGTCAGGTCTTTACAGTTAAAGAATTAAAAGATGTGAAATGTGGAAAATGCAGTGCTCGCTTGCTGGGAATAGTTAAACCAAAGAACTTAGAGATAGTAAAAATAATAAAGAAGAAGATAAGAAATCGGGCGATAACAAACGAAGAGGCAAAACAATTTGACAGAGTGAGAAAGACTGCAGACTTATACTTAACTTACAGGAAAAGGGCAGCCTATTGCTTAGCCGCAAAAGGTGTTGGTCCTAACACTGCAACAAGGATTCTAGCAAAATTTCACAAGAGCGACGAAGAGTTGCTTAGGGATATTTTAGACGCAGAGAAGCAGTATATTAGAACGAAAAGATACTGGAAAATTTAGCAGGATTTGAACGCATAAAATACGCATGAGAATAAAATAAATAATAAGCTCTACCAAATTTAATTATATGCTTGAATTGGAAATAATTGCAAAGATGATTCTCGCAGTTTTTCTTGGAGGAGTAATAGGATACGAAAGAGAAGTTATAAGAAAGCCTGCTGGACTAAGGACTCACATGCTTGTTAGCTTAGGATCAGCGCTCTTCACAGTTATGTCTTTCACAGCATTTCCAGCAGACCCTGCAAGAATAGCTTCTCATATCGTTATCGGAATAGGTTTTATAGGCGCAGGGACTATATTCCAGATGAAGGACAAAGTTATTGGCCTGACAACTGCAGCTTGTTTATGGGTAACTGCTTCTATAGGAATGGCTGTTGGTGTTGGATACTATCTAATAGCGATTGTTACTACTGCTTTAACTTACATAGTTTTAAGGCTCAGCAGAATAGAGAAAGACCTTCACTAAGCTGGTTCCATTTGGAATTTTTCTCTTGCTATTTCTTCTAATTTTTCTATCTCTTTTTTTCTGAATCCTATGTAGATTCCTCCAAACTTTCCTCCTACCCATGTTCTCGTTTTTTCACCTTGCTTCAGAACTTCAGTAAGATAAGAATGCAGAACTTCTATTGCAGTAACAGATATTTTCTTTTTTCTGAACTCAACTTCCTTTTTTATTTTAATTTCAATTCCATCTTTAATGCCATGAATAGAAAGAAACTCCCCTCTTTTTGGTGGAACTATGTTGTCTAAAACATCATGTTCAACATCCAAATGACTCACTCTTGCTAAACTATAGCCTTTCAAATGAATATAAACAATAGCATCCTTTAGTTGAATTTTTTCTTTTTCTGTAGCTAGAAAGACTTTTGCTCTTCTTAGCTCTAACTTCCCTTCTGCTCTTCCTGTCATACTTTATATATAAAAAATTTACTATAAATTATGAAACAGAGCTTTTTTTGTGTGCTAGAGGGAATAGACGGAGCAGGAACAGAGACTCAAAGCAAACTGTTAAAAGAATTCTTAGAAAAGAAAAATTTTGAAGTGGAAATAGTAAAATATCCTGATTATTCTGGTCCTATAGGGCAAATAATCCATAAGTTTCTGCATAAAGAACTTGAATTTTCTCCTGCTGTTCAATTCTCCTTGTACGCGACAGACATGGTAAAAGACAGAGAAAGAATATTGGACATGATTAAAAATAAAAAAGTTGTGATTGCAGATCGTTACATCTACTCTACTCTTAGCTATCAAAGTTTTGCAAAAGGTTTTAAGTTGGAAAACGGATTAAAGTTTATAAAAATCTTCGATTTACCAAAACCTAACCTAGTAATTTTCCTTGACATAAGCCCGGAAACCTCTATGAAAAGAAAATACAAAGAAAAGAAGGATTTGGATAGACACGAAGCTGATGCGAAATTTCTAAAAAAAGTTAGAGAAGGCTATATGAAGCTAGCTAAAATCTTTGCAAAAAGATGGGTAGTTATTGATGGTGAAAAAGCAATAGAAGATGTGGCAAAAAATATTCAAGAAATTGTTATTTCTAAACTAAAGTAATTGCATTTTTAGAAGCTCTTGAATGTCATCGATTTCAAATCAGCCCTAGCTTTTTGTTCTGTCTATAAATATCAGACATATTTTGCAGAACAGTTATTCTTTTCCCGACCAATAAGTTCCTTTTTTCTTCTTCCAATTCATATAATCTTTCAATATCTTTGCGTGATCGAAAGCCAGATTTTTAAAATCTATGTCTTTTAATTCAAACCATTTAGCTTCACTTACATCACTGTCTGCCCTCACTTTTCCACTAGTCGGATCAGCGATAAAAACAACAGTTAGGGTGTGGAGCAGAGGATTTCTTTTAGGGTGAGAATAGACGCCGAGAATTTCTTTAAGCTTAACCCTTAATCCAGTTTCCTCAAAGGCTTCTCTAACCGCTGCATGTTCAACTGTTTCCCCAAGCTCAACAAAACCTCCTGGCAGAGCAAGCTTTCCTTCAAATGGTTTGTTCTTTCTTTTAACCAAAACTATTTTACCATTTTTTTCGATTATCGTGTCTATTGTAGGAATTGGATTTCTCTGTTTTCTCATTTTATCAATGGGCTCGAGGAGAATTGAACTCCTTTCTCCGCCGTGTCAGGGGTCCGCTGATCATCGACGTCCTAACCGTTAGACTACGAGCCCATTATAATCTTTATGCTTCTCCTAACCAAAAGCTATCATTCTTTTTAGTATTAATTTTTAAAACTAATAAAAGAAACTCTTTGTCTGTGTTATTTATTACTCCATGAGCGTCCTTAGGCTTCACACAAGAAAACATCTCCTGGTTTGGTTTCGAACTTTTTGTCACCAAAAAATTGGAACATTGATTTATTCAGGAGCTGGAAACTGCTTTGTCATCTATCATAGGAGCAAGGATTTGGCCGAAAGAAAGAAGGGAGAAGCTTTTCCTTCTTTAATTTGCTAAGCCTATCTCATTCACTATGCTGCCTTATTAACGAAATTTAACAAGACCTTTTTCCTATAACACATAATGGAAGTCCATTCTAAATAGAGAGAAAAACAAAAGGGCTTTTTCTTTATCTTAGCTTAACGGATTCACTTCTTTTGAATATTCTTCTGTCATGTCAATAGAAGTTTAATGAGCTTATCCTTCCGAGAAATAGATTTTGATTCCTTAATTTTCTGTACAGTTGATTTGAGTCTTCTCTCGTAGTTGTGTGGATCTTTCATGTTTATTCACCTCCCGTGGTTGCTTATTAACCACGCTCATAGGCACATAACTAACTAATCCACGCCCGGAGTGGGATTTGAACCCACAAGCTCCAAAGGAGCGCTGGTTGTCTGCAAAATTTAGCAAACCAGTGCACTACCGGGTTATGCGATCCGGGCTCGATAATTATAATTCTTTATTAAAACTTTTCCTGCAGTATTTATATCGTTTAAAATATTATATTATTTTAAGTACAATTCTTTTAAAGGAGGTTGAAAATGCCGATAACAGTCAAAGATATAGCAGAGATGTTTGGCAAAGACGTCTTCACAGGAAAAGGATTTTATTGCGGCAAGGTCTCTGACCTCGAATTCGACTTAGCGAGATATAAAATCAGAGCAATAGTGATAGAAGCAGCCAAAGAAAGTTTCATAGGGAAAATGGTTGGCGGGAAAAAAGGTCTGATAGTTCCTTATCCGATGGTTCAGGCTATCGGTGATATAGTAATAATAAAGCACATAGTTAGCCCAGCCATGTCAGAAGAGGGAGAGATGGGAGAAGCTGTTGAGACTGTTTGAGCACCATGAATCAAGAAAAAAAACCACAGAAGACAAAAGAGCTGACATGGAATAGAGCAGGAGAGGTCTATCTACTTTTCGACAAAGACACAAACAAAACCTATACTCTCGACCCTATTGCTTTTCTTGTCTGGATTCAGTGCGATGGTAAAACTAATTTAGAGCAAATAGTTGACGTCTTTTCTGTTAACGGCAACAGAGATATCGTAAAAGCTGCAATAACCGGGATTCTAGGAAAGCTAGAAGATTCTGGATTAATTAAATGGATTTAGTAAATAGAGAACTAATGTAACTAATAACTATGCAACAAAAAGAGTCTCTGCTGTAGTAGCAACTGTTCTTACGGATAGGAAGAGCTCAAGGTTTACCTCCAGATTTACTCAACAGCCTCATCGATGAAGTCCGCATATACAACAGAGCTTTAACCGAAGAAGAGATAAA
>JASEGQ010000028.1:3195-6655 GCA_030017875.1 Candidatus Aenigmatarchaeota archaeon | reverse complement strand
GTATTGGATTAGTATGAAGAGGATTGTGCCTATTATGGCGTAAACTAAAGAAAGCCCTATGATAAACATAAGAGATCTTTCTTTCCTTTCCTTACGAAAAGAAATTACCAATATCAGAATTGATTAGAATGAGGCCATATTGTGTTTTAATGCTTACCACTGGTTTTACTGTTACGAAAAGAGGAAATGAGGACGATATCATAGAAGGGATAATTGATGTTATTGGCCACGGAGTTCCTATAGTTGGTTCGAGTTCGGGTGATGATTTTAATTTGAAAAAAACATACACTTTTTGTAATGGAAAGATCTATGACAATTCGGTGGTATGTGCTGTTATAAGTAGTAACCTTAAGATAGGATATCAAGTAAAACATGGTTATATTCCCACAGAAAAATCTATGTTTGTAAATAAAGCCAAGGATTACATAATTCATGAGCTAGACAAAAAGATAGCTTTTGATAGATATTCAGAAGTACTTGGAAAAAAGAAGGAGGAAATTTGGCCCACATCGATGAAATTACAACAATTGGGTCCAATATCATCTGCTTTTATGAGTTTTGCGAAAAAACTCGGTGTTGACGTGATGAAGCTTAGTCCCATTATTGAGATAAATTGCAACATGCCTTTAGCTTTATGCGAGTATAAACCTTATTTAAAAGGTCGTTTTTGGATAAAGGGGTTAGATTCGGTTATTGATAACAAATATCTAAGATTCACGGAAAAGGTACCTCAAGGAACAGCTTTATATTTGATGAAAACTTCTAAAGAAAGAAGTTTAAAAGCAGTGCAAGAATCTGTTAAGGAGGGTTTAAAAACAGTAGAAAAGAATGCATCATTCGCCCTTGTGTTCGATTGTGCTTTGCATAGATGGTTCCTTGGTAAGTATGCAAAGCGTAGTGTAAATTTAATGAAAAACACCCTTAAAGACGTACCATTCATAGGTATGTATAGTTATGGTGAAATCTTGGATGGCAAACACACCTTAAGTGTTGTTTCCATGATAGTCGGACAAAAATTGGCCGTTTCAAAGGGGTGAATTAAATCATATAAGTTTTATTGTTAATACTAAAAGTGGTGAAAAATGAGATATACCTGTGATGAATTAATAGAACATCCAAATCCGTTTAAAATGAATATAGATGAAGCAACTCAAAAAAGATTTAATGCAATTAAGGAGATATTTACACACCATTACAACAATAATAGTATTTACCAAATGTATTGTAATAGACATAAAATAATACCAGATGATATAAAAAGTCATGAGGATTTACTTTATATCCCTTTGCTACCTTCTGATTTTTTCAAAGCACTCTCAACTTCTGGAAGGGAAGGAGATATCGAAAAAATAGCAAGTGTACCGCGAGATTCTATTGTTGCTTATTTTACTACAAGTGGAACTACCGGAACACAAACAAGATATCCCTTTGATAAGGAAAGCATAAGAAGAACCACTATCTCTAACGTACAAATTAATAGACATATAGGAGAAATTCATGAAGACGGTTACTTGTTAATGTTGACCCCTCCACCAGAGGAATCAAAAACAGGTTTAGTTCAAGGGATGTACAGATCAGTTAAGCCAATACTAAATAAGGATGACCAGATAAATTTTGGAGTTAAGAACGGGAAGCTTGACATAGAAAATATAATAGCTACTCTTATTTCAACTAATTATAGGCCAAGACACCTCTTTGGGCCACCATTTATGTACAAGGAAATAGCCGAAGGTCTTATCAAAAAAAGGGAAGAACTGAAGTTAGACGAAGAAAGTAAAGCTTTCACGAGTGGAGGTTGGAAAAGAGTTAAGGGAGAGGTCAAAAGAGAAGAATTGAATGAAATGATTTCTAAAGCTTTTGGAATATATAAAGAAAATATAAGAGATGGATTAGGACTAACTGACATTTTCTCATGGTTGCTGAATGCTCTTACCATCGTAAACATGTTCCTCCATGGATGCATGTCTCAATCAGAAACCCAAATAATTTGAATGAAGAAGTAGGAGTAGGAGAGGAGGGATTATTTGCCTTCTTAGCCTCAACGATCACATCCTACCCGTCATTTATTATCAGTGGTGATATAGGTGTAATGACTACTGGTTACGAAGAAAAATGTGAGTGTGGAAGAATTGGACCAACTGTGGAACATAGAAGAAGAGCAAAAGGAATGGCGGCAAGAGGTTGTGCTTTAGTACTGGAAGAAGTCATAGAGTTGATGCGAAAGTGAATTGTGATGTCTTATCCTGCTTATGTTTTACCTGGTGTCTCAGAAAGTGATTTAAAATTAAAGGTTCTGAAGTTTGAAAATAAGTACGGGAAAGTAGAATTAGAAGTTCCAAAATTAGAAAGAAATATATTAGAAAAATGTTTTAAAAACCTGAGTTTATCTAGAGAGTATCTCAAAAGAAAACCTTTGCATGAGATTTTAGGTGTATTATACAGAAATACAGAGTTGTGGCTTGAACCAAATTATGAATTTAGAAAAAAAGCCGAAAAAATGTTGCCAATAACTTCAGGATTTTCTCCTTCGATGATTCATACAATTTTGGATGGAATGATGAATAGCTTCAAAAAAGATCTGTACAGAATGAAAACATCAAAAAAGGAAAACTTCCCAGAACTTGTCGTTTGCGTTCCTGTAGATACTCCAGGGCCACAAGCACTTGCCATAATCAAAGCCCTGACCAACAAATCTGCAATCTTCTGTAAATCGCCTTCTAGTGAGCCTGTTTTCACTGCTTTATACACTCAATCTTTCACAGACGTTGATGAGGAAATTGCTAGGTGTATAGCGACAGCTCCTTGGGAGGGGGGTAAACCCGAACATCGGGATTTGGAAAATTTTGTTTACGGTGAAAGAACAAAAAAGGAAGGTATAGTTGTTTTTGGCAATCCTAAAACAATTGAAAGTATAAGAGAAAAAGTTAATCCCGATACTAAATTTACTCCTTATGATCGCGGTGTGAGTTTTGGAATCATTGGTAAAGAAATGTTAACAAAAGATAAGGTCGATGAGGTTGCCCTTGCAGCTGCTCTTGCTGTGTGTATGTATGATCAGCGGTCTTGTTTTTCTTCTCAGCTATATTATGTAGAGAGGGGTGGTGAAATTTCACCAGCAAAGTTTTCTAAAATACTAGCACAAAAAATGGGTGAGTTGGAAATCAAAATACCTCGGGGTGACCTCCCTCTTGACACATCCGCTACCATTACTGAATTAATGAGAACGTACGAACTTCTAGATTTAGTGGGGAATCTAAAATTACATGAAATTCGAAGGGGTGAAAATCAAACTGGAGCAGTTATTTATAAAGAAGACTCAAAATTCGAATCTTCTTGTTTGTATCGCGTAGTAAGGGTAAAACCAGTTAATGATGTTTCAGAAGTTCCGAAACTGGTTGAATCTATTTCCAAATATTTAAATACAGTTGGTGTTGCACTACCAGAAGAAAGGGAAGACAAG
>JASEGQ010000028.1:0-2944 GCA_030017875.1 Candidatus Aenigmatarchaeota archaeon | reverse complement strand
GCAGCTGAAATTGATCAAACAATTTCTGAAGAAAAGGTGAAGATGATCCTTAAAAACATGGTCGAGGTGAATACAGAAAAGGAAGAGGCTCTAAACCTACGAGAAATGGTCCAAGATGAGGGAGATTAGAGGTTTAGTCGAGGTCTGAAAGATGATCTCAGTATTTCTATCGAAACTGTTGACAAGCAGGCAAGCAAATTTCACGGATGAAAACATAAGCATTTTCGACTTATTCTTCACAATGCAACCAATTGAAAGTCTAGTCGAGTTGCAGAGGTCAATAGAAAAGCAATATGAAAGAAAGGGGTTGGAGATTATGTTGAACTTTGGAAAAAACATATCCCACACAATAATCAGCCATTTCAAGAAAAGATTTGACATGAAGGGCGATCAATTGAAAAACGTTTGGCTCAACATGTTCAGCTTAAGTGGCTTCGGAAAATTAGAACTTGTGAAGCTTGAATCAAATTCTGCCGTCTTCCAAACTGATTCCAGTACAATAGCAAAAATTTATTTGTCAAAATACAAACAGCAAAAGCAACCAGTCTGTACTATAATTTGTGGAATGCTAGAGAGCTACATGAAGGAAATTACAGGAAAAAAGTATTGTGTTTTTGAATTAACATTTTAACCTTTCTTAACAACAATTCCTTTATCAGTTATCTCAAAAGGATAAATATCAGTTCCATGATCGGTCCTCCTCATCTTCCTTGTAATCAAGCTTCTAGGCATCCCTCCAGCTGCATATTCCAGATAATGCAAAATAATAACAGAATCAGCAACAAACTCCTCAAATCCAAATCTAGATAAAGCCTTAGAATCCTCAGGTATTTCCGAAACAATTAAAGCAGTAACTCCATGTTTCTTCAGCCTTTGGAAAAGAGTGAAAACCTTATCCCTAAGTTTTGCTTCAGGCTCCATATAAAAACCAAGCAGGGAAATGCTATCCAAAACAAGGCGAGAGGCATTAACCTCTTTTATCTTTGTGAAGATCTGATAATCTAAATCAGAAAAAGTTTTTGGAAAGATATACTCTATAACACACTTCTTCTCCTTTATATACTTATCAAAATTCATTCCAAATATATACTTATCAAAATTCATTCCAAATTGTAAAGCTTCAGCCTTTATGTCATCAACAGCCTCTTCCAAGCTTATGTAAACCCCTCTTTCCCCCTTTAATAAACCATGCCATAAGAATTGACAACAAAAGATCGTCTTGCAGGTTCCAAGAACAAATTCTTCCTCTTCTTCTCCCCTCTCCTAAAATTGATTTGATTTGCAGAAATTGCAATTTCCTGCTTGATTTTTTCCTCAATTCCTCAACGCTTCCAATAACTTCCTTTGCACCACATTGACAGGGGATACTATGGGCAAATTGTAATGAAGGCCAATTGTATGATCTTCTGGGCCATGACCAGGGGCTGTATGCACACATCCAGAGCCTTCCTCCATCGTGACAAAGTCCTGAAATCCTTCCTTTTTCATTACTGGTATTGATAGAACGATTTGGGTGCATTTGGATCTTCCTCAAGTTTTTTTTGAATTGGAACCCTGAGAGCTGGCAAGTATTTCAGCCCTTCTAATTCTTTTCCTAAGAATTTTTCCAAGACCTTGTATTTTACCTTACATAGCTCTTCCAAAACGAATTTAAGCCTTTTCTCGGCTAAAATCAAAGTTTGGTCTTCGACTTCTGCCCTTACATAATACTCATTTGGATGAACTGCAATTGCAACATTTGAAACGAATGTCCATGGAGTTGTGCTGAAAATGGGGGTGGTTGTAAACGACGTAACTTGATAGAAGGGGATCGGTTTGCTCTACATAATTAGGAACTTGAAAAAATCGAGAATACTTCTAATGTTGGCTTTGGCTTTGGGCTTAAATTTTAGCCTCTAAAATTCCACGTATGTTAGCGCTGTAGGATCTAACACACACGGTTTTCTTAGCAATTTCGCCTAGTAATAGGTCACTCTCCAATTGACAAATCAAGTTTTTATTCGATAGAGGACAGCGTTTCCAATTTTCCTTGAGATTTCGATTTTCCCTTCAGCCTGAAGTACACTCACGTATTTGGATGCAGTAATGTCGGATACCCCTATTTTCTTAGCAATTTCACCAAGTGAGAGATCGCAGGGATAGACGTTCTTCAGTTCTTTTAATATTTTTTCCTCTGTTTCTTTATTCATAGGCTAAATCCTCCGGTTTAACCTTAGAACGATAAATATAAATATTTAATGTTTTAATTAAAGTATATAGGTTATCCCTAGGGATAAGCCTAAAAGATAAGGGGATAGAAAATGAAAGAAATCTATGACCTCAATGGAAGACTGGAGAGGATTGCAAGGACTATAAAGAATTCAGCTAAAGTTAGTCGCAGGAATAAGGAATTGATCTTCAGATTCCACGACGACATGTTCGCAGAAGGTCTGAGTACCGCAAGAGTGTTGTTCTACATGAACCGGCTTTGGAACATCGCAAGGTGGGTTAACAAAGACTTCGACAAATTGACAGAGGGCGATTTGAAGACCTTGGTGCGAAAAATACAATCAATGAACTACAAGGAAGCGACCAAGCTCGACCACAACGTTGTCATCAAGAAGTTTTTCAAGTGGCTTGACGGCGACGACAAACTGGTTAAGTGGATCAGGGTATGGTCTAGGAATGAAGAGACAAGGTTGCCAGAAGAATTGCTCACTCAGGAAGATGTGCAGAAGATGATCAGAGTCTGCTATAACGTCAGGGACAAGGCGATAATCTCAGTTCTCTGGGAAAGCGGATGCAGGGTCGGGGAGATTCTCAGCATAATGATAAGGAATCTGCAGTTCGACAAGTACGGCGCCATAATGATAGTCCACGGGAAAACTGGATACAGAAGAATACGGCTGGTCTCATCCGTACCACATCTATCAAACTGGCTTGAACACCACCCGCTCAAGGACAA
>JASEGQ010000027.1 GCA_030017875.1 Candidatus Aenigmatarchaeota archaeon | reverse complement strand
AATTTTCTCATCCTTGGCTTTAACCCTTCCTCTTTTTTCATCTGACCAAACCACCTGGATGTATTCCCTGTCTAGTGACATGTAAAAGTCTTTTATTCCAGGCATGCTATCAAATTAAGTTAACTGAGATATAAATCTCTGCTAAATTTTATTAAAGGCTATTTCAATCCTCTTCTTCTCAAACTCCAAACTTCCTCTGTATTTCCCTTCCAATTTTCCGATTTTTATTTCCTTTGCCCCCACTTCTTTCTTCAGTTCTTCAACATATTTTTTAAGGGTAGCGGCTACGTCTTTACTCGAATCTAAAGTTAGTTTAATCCTGTCTTTTACCTGAAGACCATGCTTTTTTCTCATACTTTGAATTTGTCTTATCAGTTCCCTAATTAAAGCTTGCTCTAAAAGATCCTTGTCCAATTTCTTATCCACAAATATTTTCCCGAATTCAAAATCTGAGCTAGAAAATTCTCCTTTTGGCTCTTCTTTTACAATTTTAATAGATTTTGTGTTGCACATCCTGAGCAGTACTTCTTCCAGTTCTCTGACAGCTCGAGCAACATTTTTATCTTTTGATACAACTAGAACTTGTTTCACAGGCCATCTCAGCTTAAGTTTTGCCAGATTCCTTGCTGCTGCGCACGCCTCAACTATCTTCTTCACAGTCTCCATATCTTCTTCGAGTTCTTTGTTTATCATTTTCTTGCTTACTTCAGGCCAGTCGCACATGTGCACAGATTCAAGCCCACCCTTCAACGGCTTGACTATCTCTTGATAAACTTCTTCTGCTAAAAACGGGCAGAATGGGGAGAGGAGTTTGCTCAATACTTCTGTTGCTGTTAGCAACGTAAAGAATGCTGCTTGCTTGTCTTTCCCAGTATACTCTGGCCAAACCCTGTCTCTTATTATCTTTATGTACCAGCGAGAAAAATCATTCAAAATAAAATCTTCAATTTCTTGAGCAGATTTGTATGCAAGCAAATTTTGATAATTTCTCTTGCAGCTTTCAATAAGCGAATTAAGCCTTGAAAGAATCCACCTGTCCTCCTGTTTTAAATTTTTTGCTTTAAAAGCTTTTGTTACATAAGTCTTGACAAAATTAAATGTGTTCCTAATTACTAAAAGAGATTTCGCGATATCCTCAACATCCTGCCACTTAAAATAATAGTCGTCCCAAGGCGGACTGGACAGATAGTAAAATCTGAGGACATCCCTTCCATATTTTTCTATCACTTCCTCTGGAGTTACTATGTTACCTCTGCTCTTTGACATCTGCTTGCCATGAGCATCTAGAACGAAACCGTGGAACAAAACATTTTTGAAGGGAGCTTTGTTAAATGTCATCATGCTTGTTATCATCAGAGAATTCCACCAGCCTCGGATCTGGTCAGGCCCTTCTGTAATAAAATCTGCTGGCCACATTTCTTCAAATAGCTTTTTGCTTTTTGGATAACCCAGGGATGCCCAGGACGCAACTCCTGAGTCAAACCAGACATCCAGAACATCAGGAACCCTCTTCATCTTTCCTCTACACTTACACTTCAGAGTTATCTCATCTATGTATGGTCTATGAAAATCCTTTGGTATCTTTGGCAACTCTTTTCTTGAACCGATTACCTTTACTTCTCCGCATCTCTCACAGACCCATATAGGCAAAGGAATTCCCCAGTATCTCTGTCTTGAAATAGGCCAATCGCCTAAGCTCTCCAGCCAGTTTTTGAATCTCTGCCCTGCCCATTCAGGAATCCAATTTATTTTTTTGTTCTCTTCTATTAGCTTATCTCGGATCGCTGTGACTTTGAAAAACCACTGAGGAATAGAAATTAGTAGCAAGGGGGAATCGCAACGCCAACAAAATGGATATTCATGCGTTATTTTTTCTTCATGAAAGAGCAAGTTTCTTTGTTTAAGCTCTTCTACTATCTGCTTGTCTGCATCTCTCACGAAAATATTTGCAAATTTTCCGCAGCTCTCATCAAAAGTTCCATCTAGCCTAACAGGAGAAATAGCTGGCAAACCTGTTTCCAGGCCAACCTTAAAGTCTTCTTGACCGTGGCCTGGAGCAGTGTGAACAAGACCTGTGCCTTCTTCCAGATTGACAAACTGATCCGACAAAACTACCCTATGTGCATTTTTCAACTCTTTTTGAAACGGAAATAGGTCTGCTAAGGGATGCTCGTATCTCAAGCCATCTAATTGCCTTCCGCTCAACAACTCCAAAATCTTGTATTCTTTTATTCCAACTTTTCCCAAAACAGAGCCTAATAATTGTTTAGCTAGTATCAAAATTTCATCATTGATTTTAACTCTCACGTACTCTGCATCTGGCTTAGCCATCACTCCAGTGTTTGCTGGAAGCGTCCACGGCGTGGTTGTCCATATCAACATGAATTCATTTGGCTTATCCTTCACCCTAAACTTCACATAAATTGAAGATTCTGTAACTTTCGCATATTCTATTTCGTTATATGCCACTACAGTTTCACAACGAGAACAAACATGAACTGGATAATTTCCTTTGTACAAGAAACCTTTTTCAAAAGCCTTTTTGAAGGTGAACCAAGCACCTTCTATATAGTCGTTTGTTAGTGTAAGATAAGGATTTTTCCAGTCCATCCACACCCCTAGATTGCTGAACTGTTCTGCCATAACGTCGATGAATTTAGTCGCAAATTCCCTGCACATCTTAACAAACTTCTCAACCCCGTACTTTTCTATGTCTTTTTTTGTTTTGAAGCCGAGCTCCTGCTCAACCTTGTTTTCTATAGGAACGCCGTGAGTGTCGTAGCCTGGCTGATCCCAGACGTTTAGGTTTTGCATTCTAAGAAATCTCAGATAGCAGTCTTTTAAAACCTTATTGAAAGCTGTGCCGACATGAATCGAACCAGTGGCGTATGGTGGACCATCAAGAAAGTAAAAGGTTTTTACTTTTTTCCTCAGTTTTTTTGCTTTCTCGTATATTTTATTCTTTTTCCAAAATCTTAGAACTTTTTCTTCTGCCTGCTTAGGAGTAATTTGTTTATCGGCCATAATTCACCTTGGTTCTGTCAACTTTTAAGCCAAGCCGACTTGCAGAGTCTTTATCAATTCTCTGCCATCTCTCCTTGAACCGCGGAGCAGTCCCAAGTTTTAATATATACATGCATTCAAATCTTTATCAATTTTTAATCTACATCAGCTAAAACTTTCATTTTTCAGGCTTTCATTTATATACAATCTTGAGCAAGTTCTAGAATTATTATAGTTAAAATTTAAATTTGATATGCAAAGTACAAACCTGACTTTATCTGCAGGAAGCACTTTTATGGGCACCCTCAAACTATTTAAATTCTTGTTGCAACTATATTGCTAGTGAGGAAGATGAAGAAAAAGGCTTTCATAAAAAGTGATTTAGTTCACTTCGTCTAGTGCTATTTCTAAACCTGATTTAAAAAACAAAATCTCAAATATAAGTATGAAATTCAAAACTCCTAAAGGTACAAGAGATTTTCTTCCTGATGAGATGGCTATTCGCGAGTACGTTCTTCAAACCATAAAAAGAATTTTTGAATCTTATGGTTTTGAATGCATAGAGACTCCAGCTTTTGAGGATTTAGAACTTCTGACTGCAAAGAGCGGAGATGTAGCAAAACAGATTTTCAGGATTGAAACGGAAAAAGAGAGGAAACTTGGCCTAAGATTTGATCTAACAGTTCCGTTGGCAAGATTTCTAGCTAATAACCCTCAGATTCCAAAGCCGTTTAAAAGATATGCCATAGCTCCTGTGTGGCGTTACGAGGAACCACAAGCTGGTAGGATGAGGCAGTTCTATCAAGCTGATATTGACATCTGTGGCTCAAAGGGCATGGAAGCTGATGTTGAATGCATAGCTTGCGCTGTAGACTGTCTTGAGACTTTGGGATTCAAAAGTCTTAAAGTAAGGATAAACAACAGGAAAGTTTTGGAAGGTTTTGTTGAGATAATAAAGAAGAAGATTCCTGCTAGAATCGAGTTTGGTAGCTTAGAAGTGTTTCGTGCGATAGACAAAATCGGGAAGATTGGGGCTGACAGCGTAAAAAAAGAATTGGAGAAAATTGGTTTGCCTAGAAAGCAAATCAAAGACTTGCTAGGAATGGTATCTATAAAGGGAAGATTCGAGGAAGTTCTTGAAAAGGGAAAAGAGCTGCTTGGAAATATTGCTAAAGAAGGAATAGAAGAGCTTGAACAAATATACGAATTCTCCAAATTTTATGGCATATCTGGATTGCTTGTTCTAGATTTCAGCTTGGCTAGAGGCTTAGACTACTATACTGGGCCGATATTTGAGATTGAGGCTGAAACAAAAAGGAAAGTTGGCTCGCTTGCAGGAGGAGGAAGATACGATAGCCTGGTAGAACTTTTAGGAGGAAGGGCCACACCAGCAACAGGAATTTCTCTTGGGATAGAAAGAATCGTCGAAATAATGAAAGAAGAAATGGAGCTGCCAAAAACAAAAATTAAAGCTTTCATCGCAAACGTTGATGAAAAGGTCAAGCCTCAAGCAATAAAAATTGCTCAAAGACTTAGAAAAGACGGAATATCATGCCAGACAGATGTTATGAATAGGAGTTTAACAAAACAATTGGAGTTTGCAGATGGCTTAGGAATTCCCTTTGTTGTGATAGTCGGAGAAAAGGAACTGAAAAGTAAAAAATTCAAACTCAAAGACATGAAGAAAAATGTTGAGAAGGAATTGTCCTTAGAACAGATAATCAATATTTTAAAGGAATCGAAACAGAAGTAAAAAGTTATAAGAAATTTGCCTTAAAAACTTCATCACGACAAAGGTAAGTAATAAAAAACTCATACAATTCTCGTACTTTTAAAGCCAACTGTCCGGAAGAACTAAACCACACTTTTTACAAACTACTTCATCCAATTTCCTTTCTAGTTTTTTGCTTCCACACTCTGGACACTCTTTCATTCCTACCACTGCTTAAAAGATGGAATTTAATTTTAAATGCTTTTCTACATAGCAAAATATCAAAAAAGAAATCTATTTTGAAAATAGTTTTTTTTAAAGCTTAATAACAGCTTTATTTTAAATCTTTAAGTTGATAGATATTTTTTGTGAATGATAAGATAACTGTATTTGTTTCAGGGCGACTTGATATCAACAAACCTGAGAATCTAAAAATTTATGAAGTAATTACACGGCTGTGCGAATCTCTAGGATTTTCTGTTTGGCTTCCTCACAGAGATACAAGAGCTTACCTAAGGAAAAGATATTTTAGCCCAGAAGAAAGGACAAAAAATCTTTATGAGTTTGACACAAAGAAAGTAAAATCCAGTAAATTAGTTATAGCTGAGTTAACAGATCCCGCTTTCGGTGTAGGCGGTGAATTAACATCATGTAAAGAAGCTAATGTCGATGTAGTAGCAATAGCCAGAGAACACGCCAACGTAAGTGCGACTATCATAGGAAATACTGCTGTAAAAAAATTTTTAAGGTACAAAAATGTAGACGAACTGGAAATAAAATTAAGAGAAGTATTGGAAAAATATGCTAAAGATAAAAATTACCTGAGGAAGAGCTATGACTTTCATGAAATATTTGAAGAATGGGCTACTCCTGAGCAGAAAAGTGCCTACCCATGGATATTCAAATGACTTTTGAAAATTTTTCTTCATTTGGTAAAAAACTAATCTTTAAATGGCATAAAAATAAAGTGAGAGTATGATTCGCGCAGTGGTTGACACATCGATAATAATCGATGGAAAAATGTCAGAGCTTATAGAGAAGGATGAGCTGAAAGATGTAGAGATAGTTGTACCTACGGCTGTTTTGGACGAATTACAAGCCCAGGCTTCAAAAGGAAGAGAGCCAGGATTCATTGGCTTGGATGAATTGAAAAAACTGAGGAAAATCTGCGAAGAAAAAAAGATCAAGATAAGATTTGCTGGAGAAAGGCCGAGCTTGGAAGAGATAAAACTTGCTAAGGCTGGAAGGCTAGATGCTTTGATAAGGGATGTTGCAAAAAGCGAGAACGGGATCTTATACACTGCTGACTATGTTCAGGCCTTGGTTGCCGAAGCAGAGGGAGTTAAAGTTAAATACTTTCCAGCAGAAATAAAAACCACGGGCTTGGAGTTTGAAAAGTTCTTTACAGAAGATACTTTGAGTGTTCATCTAAAAGAAGGCGTTGCACCTCTAGCAAAGCGTGGAAAGCCTGGAAGGTTTGAGTTAGTTAAAATAAGGGAAGAGCCTTGCACAAAAGAGGAAATCGAAGGAATAATAAGAGAGATTTCTGAAGCAACTCGAATATCAGAAGAGGCTTTTGTTGAGACCTCAAGAGCTGGAGCTTTAGTTTTACAGCTAGGAAATTATAGAATTGCAATAGCAAGACCTCCTTTCTCAGATGGATTAGAAGTTACGATTGTTAGGCCAATAGTCAAACTAACTTTGGAAGATTACAAGCTTTCTGAAAAGTTGATAAAAAGATTGAAAGAAAAGGCAGAAGGCATACTACTTGCAGGTCCTCCGGGAAGTGGAAAAACAACACTAGCAAGCTCTATAGCTGATTTTTATGCAAGAGAGAAGAAAGCTGTGGTAAAGACTTTAGAGTCGCCACGAGACATGCAAGTTAGCGAAGAAATAACGCAATATCGGCCTTTGGAAGGAGATTTTGAAAAAAGTGCTGAGATATTGCTTTTGGTAAGGCCTGATTATGTTATTTTCGATGAAGTGAAGAAAACAAGAGATTTCGAGATTTTTGCTGACCTAAGGTTGAGTGGAGTCGGCATGATAGGCACTGTGCATGCTACAAATCCTATAGATGCTGTTCAGAGGTTTATAACTAGAGTAGAGCTCGGAATGATTCCACACATAATAGATACGATAATTCATGTAGAAGGTGGGGAAGTGAAAAAAGTTTACAAGCTTAGCATGACAGTTAAAGTTCCTACCGGAATGACAGAAGCAGATTTGGCTAGGCCTGTTGTAGAAGTTAGAGATTTTGAGAGCGACAAGCTTGAATATGAGATTTACACTTATGGTGAAGAAAACGTTGTAGTTCCTGTCGAGGCAACAAAAAGAGTAAATGCTGTCAGGAAGCTCGCTTCTGAGCGAATTATGCAAGAACTCAGAAAGTTTGATCCAAATGCTGAAGTAGAGCTAGTCTCGGATGAAAAGGCAGTGGTAAGAGTTGAGAATGAAATTATTCCTAGGCTTATAGGAAAAAATGGCTCAACGATCTCGAAGCTTGAGAAGAGGCTTGGCATACGTATAGAAGTTGAGCCTAGGATACCGGCGATAGGGAAGGAGGTT
The DNA here is from genome assembly GCA_030017875.1 of Candidatus Aenigmatarchaeota archaeon. Taxonomy (GTDB): domain Archaea; phylum Aenigmatarchaeota; class Aenigmatarchaeia; order CG10238-14; family SCSR01; genus JASEGQ01. Next base: position 250 of record JASEGQ010000027.1, on the reverse strand, counting down.
CATTTTGAAATCCAAGAGACTGGGAATAGTCTAGAGTTTATCTTTGATAGGAGGTTGGTAGGAAAAATAGCAAGCATCTACATCGAAAACTCATTTTTATTTTCTGCAACAATTGGAAAGAAGGGCAACATTAAAGTAACGAAATCTTCTGAGATTGGAAAAGAGCTTGTTAAGGCAATTTTTGGAAAGAAAAAGATTAGAGTACTAGTATAATGCTCATTAAGAGTAGCACCGCACAAGAGTTCGAAAC
>JASEGQ010000026.1 GCA_030017875.1 Candidatus Aenigmatarchaeota archaeon | reverse complement strand
GAAGAACTACTGAAAAGCAAAAAAATAAAAATTGGAGACAGGATAAGTGTCCTGAAAGCAGGAAAAAGCTATGAAGGGATTCTGATGCCCAGAATTGATTTAGGCGATCCTTCTTGTTTGGTAATCAAGCTTGATAACGGCTATAACCTCGGAATAAAATACGAGAAAAAAACTCAAGTGAAGCTATTAAAGAGGGGCAAGCCAATAAAATTTAGACCAGCCAGAATTGCGATGAAAAAGGACCCAACAAAGCCAACTGCTTCTATCTTAGGATGTGGAGGAACTATCGCTGCTCGAGTAGAATATACTACAGGAGCTGTTTTTCCAGCATTTTCTCCAGGAGATTTACTGCTATCTTTTCCTGAGTTGAGGGATATTGCTAATATCCAAGGAAGAAAACTGTTTGATCTATTATCAGAAGACATGACCCCCTCACACTGGCAGATAATTGCCCGTGAAGTTGCAAAAGAGATAGAGAAAGGCGTTGATGGTGTTGTATTAATGCACGGAACAGATACATTGCATTACACTTCTGCTGCTCTAAGTTTCATGCTTCAGAATTTGCCTGTTCCTGTTGTGCTAGTCGGAGCTCAGCGTAGTTCTGATAGAGGGTCGAGTGATAATGCGATGAATCTATTGTCTTCGGTGTTAACTGCTTGTAAGTCAGACATAGCTGAAGTTACAGTTTGTATGCATGGTAGTATGAGTGATGATTTCTGCTATGTTCATTCTGGAGTAAAAGTTAGAAAGTTCCATAGCTCGAGAAGGGATGCTTTTCAAAGCGTAAATGCATTACCTTTTGCAAAAGTTTGGTATCTTGAAAGAAAGATAGAGTATCTGAGAGAAGACTTTAGAAGAAGGAGTAAAACAAGCGTTAGACTTGATGACAGAATAAACCCAAATGTTGGCCTTATCTATATCCATCCAGGAATTAAGCCAGAATTTATTGAAAGCTTGAGCAAATTCTATGAAGGAGTTGTTATAGCTGGAACAGGCTTAGGTCATGTACCAACAAATCCTTTTAACGACAAATTCGCTAGAAGTCTAATTCCTGCTCTTAAAGGTTTGATTGATTCTAGTATTCCTGTTGTTATTGCTCCTCAAACAATTTTCGGTAGAATTGACATGAACGTCTATACAGCAGGTCGTTTACTGAATAAAATTGGGGTTATTGGTAACAACTGCGATTGGCTTCCCGAAACAGCTTTTGTCAAGCTTGCTTTTGTTCTTGGTCACACAAAAAATCTTACCAAAGTAAGAGAAATGATGTTAAAAAATTATGTCGGAGAGATTTCTGAAAGAATAGGAATTGAACATGCTTGAAGAAAAGATAAATTATAAAAAAATCGGATTAAAGGCTGGACTTGAGATTCACTTACAACTGGACACAAGAAATAAATTATTCTGTAATTGCTCTACTGCGATCAAAGAAAGAGAGCCAATGATGGTAATTAAGCGAAAGCAGCACGTTGTACAAAGCGAACTTTTAGAGACAGATTTAGCTGCTCAATATGAATTTATGCGTAATAGGACTTTTTACTATCAAGTTTTTCCAAAAGAAGTTTGCCTCATATGTTGTGATGAAGAGCCTCCTTTGCCTCTTAATCAAGAAGCTCTAGAGATTGCAATTCAAATCGCTTTGCTGCTTAACTGCTCATTAGTAGAAGAGATTCATGTTATGCGTAAGACAGTTATCGATGGTAGTACACCAATGGGCTTTCAGAGAACTATGGTTATTGGAAAAGACGGGTTTATAAAATACAAAGGAAAGAAAATTCCTATAACCCATGTTAGCCTTGAAGAGGATGCCGCAGCAATAGTAAAAGAAGAAAATGGGAATGTAACTTATAGATTGAACAGGCTAGGAGTGCCTCTGGTTGAAATTGGCACTGGTTTACTTGTTAATTTTTCTCCTAAGGAAATTGAAGAAATTGCCTACTTGATAGGAATCACTTGCAAGTCAACTGGAAAGATAAAGAAGGGAATAGGAGCTATAAGACAAGACCTGAACGTTAGCATAAAAAAAGACGAAAGAGTAGAGATAAAAGGTGTTCAAGAATTGGGCTTACTTGCGAAGGTTATCGAGTTGGAAGTGAAAAGACAGTTGGCTTTACCAAAAGTAGAAAAAGAAACAAGAGCAGCTTTACCTGATGGGACAACAAAGTATTTGAGGCCATTGCCAGGGGCTGCCAGGCTTTACCCTGAAACAGACGTGGTGCCAGTGACAATTTCAAAGGAACTTGTAGAAAAAATCAAGAAAGAACTTCCAGAGCCTTGGACAAAAAAGCTGTCAAGATTTAAGAGCAAATTAAAACTCTCTGATGATCTAGCAAAGCAAATTCTGAGATCCGATTATCTTGAGTTGTTTGAGAAAATTGTTGAGAGAGAAAAAGTTAGACCTCCTGTGGTTGCAAACACGTTTGTTAATACTTTGAAGGATTTGGAAAAAAGAGAAGGAGTGGAAGCAGAGAATCTGTCGGAAAAGCATTTTATAGAACTTTTTAAAGCTTTAGCAAAGAAAAAAATCGTGAAGGAAGCTATTCCAGAGATCTTGAAGTACTTAGCAAAGAAACCCTCTGATACAGTTTCTAATGCTATCAAGGAGCTTAATCTAAAGCCAATCAGAATAAGCGAGTTAAATAAAATAGTGAAAGAAGTTATTACTCCTGGTATGAGTTTCGAGAAAGCAGTAGGAATTGTAATGAGTAAGGTTAGGGGTAGAATAGATGCTGAAGTAGTTATGAAAGTTGTAAAGGAAGCGATGAAGTAATTAAGGAAGGCTTTTCTCTCTTTGTTTTAAAGCAAGCTGAATAGCTTTTCTTATATCAGCAGGATAGTGTTTACCTCTCATGAATAAGCGTTTCTCAACTTTCCTCGGCTCAAGAGCTCTGGTCACATAATCTATTGCTTTCTTTGCATCAAAATTTTTGCATGAAAAAATATCAACGCTCGCGAATCGTTCTTCTACGAAAGTATGTATACTTATATGGCTTTCTCCAATCAGGATAAACCCAGAAATTCCAGGTGTTGGACTAGAATACCTATCAACAAAAGGTTGAGTTAGTTTTGTTAAATTTAAAGCTGTTGGCAATTTGTCTAATAATTCAAAGATTAATTCAGCATCAGCCAGCTTTTCTTTATTGCATTCGTAGAGGTCTAGGGTTAAATGCGGACCAAACATTTCGCTATTCCATTATTTTAATATAAAAATTAATATCATAACTTGTATTTAAAATTTTCTATAAACAATTTCATGCTTTAATCTTCCAATCAAGTAGTTGCTCTTTGCTCCAGTTATCTCAACCTCAACAAATCTGCCGAATAAATTTTTTGTGCTCCTAACAACAATTGGCTTGTACGCGAAGTTTCTGCCTATCCACGTACCATTTTTTATCCCTCTTTCATCTATTAAACACTCTCCACACCAATTCAACCACTTCTCATTTTTTTCTAAGGAGATTCTTCTAATTAACTCAAACAACTCTTTTGACCTTTTGTTTACTATGCTTACAGGAAGCTGCTTTAAGCGCGATGCTTCAGTTCTTGGACGAGCCCCAAATTTTGACAAGTTCACAGTATCAGGCTTTACTTGTTCTATAAATTTAACCGTTTCTTCAAAATCTGAATCATCCTCTGTGGGAAAGCCAACTATGACGTCAGTTGAAAGTGTTAAATCTGGGATTGCCTTGTAAAACTTGTTGATAATCTCCAAAACAGTTTCTGGCTCATATCCTCTTTTCATAAGCTTAAGTATTCTCGAGCTAAACGATTGAACAGGCAAGTGTAAGAACTTAAAAATTTTCTCATCCTTGTAAGCTGTTATCAAATCATCTAAAATTTGTTTTGCATGCAAAGGATTCATCATCCCTACTCTAATAAAAAACTTTCCTTCTATTTTGCAAATTCCTTTTAGTAAATCAGCTAAAGTAAGATTATCATACTTATATGCTCCAGTATCTTGGGAGGTGATGTAAAGTTCTTTGCATCCATTTTGTATTAAGCATTTGGCTTCTTCGATAATTTCGCGTGATGAATAGCAAAAAAGCCTCCCCCTCGCAAATCTTGTACAACAATAGCTGCACGCTAGATCACAACCTTCTGAAATCTGGATGATGCCAATGAATGGGTTAAGCAAATGTTTTGGTAAAGTTGGCTTGATTGGTGGTTCATTCGAAAAAATTATCAGGTTCTTGGAACCGTTCTCGATTTTTTTGAGTATTTCTACTATGTTATTAACTGATTGAGGATCTAACATAGCGGAAAAATTTGGAATAGCGCTCTTTATACGTTCGATATTTATCTTTGGTAGGCAACCTGCTATTATGAGATTCTTGCCAAGGCTCGATAATTGTTTTAATGTATGTATCACTTTTTCTTCTGTTGGTTGTTTAACCCCACAGGTATTTACGATCAAGTAATTAGCTTCTTCAAGATTCGTTAGTCTATATCCTTCCTTTTCCAAAAGACCTATCATAATTTCTGTGTCTGATTTGTTGCTAGGGCACCCGTATGTTTTAATAAAAAAGGTTTGATTTTTATTCAACTTACCTCACCTGCTACTAAAAATAACTAAGAAGATATTTTCTTCTACCTGTTAAAAACTATTTAAACCTATGACCAATTTTTTTTCTTTCTGCCGCAAAACTATGAAGCCGCTTACAAAAGACTTATAGCTGTTAGAATGAGATTTATTGCTTTTCTTTGCTCAGTCTGACAAGTCCTTTCATCCTCGCTATCTTATTTTCTATTATTCTATAAACAACTTCAGGCTCTTTGATACCTTTTACGACTATGTCGTCTTTCATTCCCTTAACAACAACAGTTCCGAAGTTGAAAATTCTTCCTGCTATGCCTTTGATAACTCTCACATCAGCGACACTTTGGTAAGGAATTGAAATCCTTTTTTTGATTATTATACCTTCGATCTTTGTGACTTCTGAGTTTGTTATAAGATATTCTCTCAGAACTCTTTCTGCTTCAGGCTCCAATAATAGAATTAAAACTATAAAGGAAGTACAAAGAATCATCAGTTTTGACCACCATGAGTCTAAAGCTGGTAAGAGAAGTGCTATCAAAACAAGTAGCAGAATGATGATAAAATAATTCTGTACATAAGAGATTCTAACAGTCTTGTACCTCAATCCTTTTTCTTGAACTTTCATAATAAAGAATTAAACCTCAGAATATATTTTTGTATGACAAAAGAAGAGAAGCAAAAGATAAGAGAAAGAATCTGGAAACTGATGGAAGAGAAAAATATCGCGAGATTTCCATTGCCCTTATACGGAAGAATTCCGAATTTTGTCGGCTCAGAAGAGGCTGCTGAGAGAATCAGAGAGTTAGAAGAATGGGAAAAAGCTAAAGTCATAAAAATAAATCCAGACTCGCCTCAAAGAAGAATTCGCGAGTTGGTGTTAAAAGAAAATAAAACCTTAATAATGGCCACACCAAGACTCAAAGAAGGATTTTTAATTCTAAAAAATTTACAGAAAATCGCTCATGAAGCTTCTAGCATCAAGGGTGCTTTCAAACACGGAAAGAAAATTGGAATAAACGAACTGCCTAAAGTTGATTTGATTGTTACAGGCTCGGTTGCTGTTACTGAAGACGGAGCCAGAGTAGGAAAGTCAAGTGGTTATGGAGACTTAGAGTACGCGATCTCAAAAGAGTTAAGAATTGTGGACGAAAACACACCAAGAGTTACTAACGTGCACGAGATTCAAATTGTAAGTTATATCCCTATGGAAAAGCACGATGTTCCTGTGGATTATATCATTACACCAAAAAGAATTATCAGGACAAATACAAAATACCATAAACCTAGAGGAATATATTGGGAAATGATAACAGAAGAGATGTTGAATGAAATTCCAATTTTAAAAGAGTTAAAACCAAAATAAATAAAAGTGATTAATATAGCTATAATTGAAATTTCTCATGCAGCTGCCGAAAAAACTGAGATACAAGATAAATTCCTAGAGAAATTTGGATAAAGAGATCTCCAAGAATTAAAAAATTGAGAGATTGTTGAGCTAAAAAAATCTACATATTCTTTAATGCAATATGGTGGAGATGCTCTAGCTTTACAAACTCTTAAGAAATAAAAAGAGAAGATGAAATTAGATTTTGTTCAAAACTTCACACTTCTTCGAATTCTTCTTCAGTCTTCTCTTCAGTTATCTCTTCTTCTGTGGGTTCTTCTACAGCTTCCTCTAAAGGCTTCTCAGCTGCTTCTACCTTTTCTCCTATCGCAAATCTGTTTCTCACTTCTCTAATTTTTATGTGGGCCTTCTCTCCCTGTCTTGTGTTAGAAACGAAGATAACAAAGTTTTTTACCCTTGCTATTCCGTCCCCTCTAGACCCGACCTCATTTATTTCAACATCGTATTCTTCGCCTTCTTTAACAGGACGAGGAATATTTATCCTTCCACCGAATCTTCTTCTCCCGAATCTAACCATTCAAAATACCTCCTTTAAATTCTACTCAGAAAGATCTGAGTTAATATAAGAGAAATAGACATTCCTTATTTCCTAACCTCCTAGTTGCTATATAATTCATCCGGTATGTATTTAAGCTTTCATTTTTACCTTGTTACTGTTCGGTAGCGAAATACTTAAACAAAACAAAAACTTTAAGAAGCTAATTCTTCAAAACTAAGCTTGATGTCGGATAGCAACAGCATAGAAGAAATCTACATAAGCTCGGCCAAAAAACTAAGGGCAGGCTTTCCAAAGTTTGTCATCTTTTTGGGCTTGGCATACTTGGTCTGGCTAATAGGCACAACTTTTTTCATTCCCTTGGGCAGAGGTGCTTTTATCGGTGCAGTAGAAGCCTCTAGGATTGATAGCTTAATTCTGCTTGGAGCAGTTTTAGCCTTGCTTTTTGCTTCCTTTGTCGAGATGAAAAACGTAGCAGATGCTTGCGCAGGCTTGGTAACTTCTTATATTGGCCATGAGAGTGAAATAGAAGAGGTAAGACTAAAAAAAGTTAAAAGGACATTTAACATTACCGGCTATATACTCCCTACAACAGTTTCTTATTTAATCTTCAACAACTTGATTGAACAGATCAATCCCATGCTGAACACAATCATACCAATAGTAATCGCAATTTGGGTTGTTATTGCTTCTATTCTTTTGGCATTGGTTCTAGGCTCAGAGTTAGAAGAGGCAGCCAAGGTTTTTGTTGAAAGACTGAAGAGAATAAGGAAGAAATAAGTTCAGAAATCTCATTTATCAGATCTTTGCTTTAATGCTTCCAAATATACTTGAAAATAATCTTCTAACATTTTATCTGTTAAGGACCAACTCTTAGCATCATGACCTTTTGTTGCCGCATCAATCATTTTTTGTGCGCATAGTTTTGCATATTTTTCTCTTTCATCTGGAGTTAGGTGTAAAAATTGTGCTTTGTGTTCTTCTATCAAACCATTTGATACTCCTTCTCTATCCTTGTGTCTATAAGCTTTCCACCATTGTACTGTGTACACCGGAGATTCTGTTTCAAGATCACAAACTTCTCGAGCTTTCATTAAAAGTTTCTTAGCTTTATTGTAAAAAAGGTCTTCCATTTCACTGTTTTTACCCCGGTATCTTTCTGCTTCATCTGCCAATAAGAATGCTTGTATGGTTAAAAAACCAGCACAAGAAGCTTGCTCTGGTTTTGCACCTAGAATTTTGTATAAGTTAGTAGCTGCTATCCAACCTTTTGCTTCGTTTCTTTCGTCATGCGCTTGCCATATTTTTCTCAGATTAATTGCTGCTTCTCTTTCTAAGCTCATTCTCTCGCCTTTCGAAAGTTATTCAACCTCTTACAAGGACGCCCAGAGTGTTGTTTCATAATTTTATAGAATTTATAGGAATAAACCTTATATAGCTAACTGTTAAAATTATCTACAACTGAAAAATATGG
>JASEGQ010000025.1 GCA_030017875.1 Candidatus Aenigmatarchaeota archaeon | reverse complement strand
CTCCCTTAAAGCTTAGCATCCTTTTCCAGTCAAATGTTATTGTTTTGTCTGGCTCTATCTTTGTTATCGCATACTTCAAAGCACCAACTCCGATTTTTTCTGCGAGATTTTTCTTTTCTTTTTCTTTAAGCTTTGGGTTCCTCTTTTCAACCTCTTCGTAAGCTAGGTTTACAAGCTTGTTTATCGCTTCGTCTAGCATTACAGCTTTTCCTTCCCTTGAAGACATCTTCCCTTCAGGCAATCTGACAAGCTCAAAAGAAAAATGGTGGGAGTTTTTTATCCATTTATGTCCTAAAAGCTCTAGGATCTTGAAGAGCTGCTTGAAGTGAAGATTTTGCTCAGAAGAAACAACCCAAATTGATTTATCTAGCTTATATTTTTGGAACTTATAAACTGTTAATCCCAAATCACTGGTTATGTATAAGCCAGTTCTGTCAGACCTCAAGATAACTGTATCTGTCAAGCCATATTTTTTTAAATCTGTAACTATCGCTCCTTCAGGTGATTTAATTGCTATTCCTCTTCTAATCGCTTCCTCAACAATTTTTTTCCCCAAATCTCTAAACTTGCTCTCATAAAAATAAACATCAAACTTTATACCAAGTTTTTCATAAGTCTCTTCAAATCCTTGAACACACCAATTAACAACTCTATTCCAGATCTTGATTATTTTCTTGTCCTTCTCTATCTCAAATCTTCTTAGTATCTCCCTTGCTTTTTCCTCCAGTTCAGGCTTTTCCTTAGCCTCCTCATGAAATCTCACGTAATATTTCCAGAGCCAAAGGTCAGGCTTACCTTTTGGCTTCTTTCCCTTTGCCCAAAGTAAATAAGCGGTTACAAGCTTAGCGACTTGCAAGCCAGTGTCATTCATATAATTCGCTCTTATTGTTTTGAAGCCAAGAAGATCGAAGATGTTTGCTAAGGCATCGCCGAGAAAAGTTGATCTTGCATGACCTATATGCATCGGATGAACAGGGTTTGGCTGTGAATATTCAACCATAACTCTTTTCCTTTTACCAAGATCAATTTTCTTGCCAACTTCTCTCAAAACCTTTCCAGCAATTTTTTTCCAATCAAAGAAAAAGTTTATGTAGCCAGCTCTAGCTTCAACTTTTGATACTAAGCTATCCTTAGGAATTCTAATTTTTTTAACGATTTCATCTGCAATTTCTTTTGGATCTTTCTTCTCCTTTCTTGCCAGCTCAAAACAAACAGTAGAGGCCAAGTCTCCAAGTTCTGGTTGTGGTGGTACTTCTAGAGTATGCTCCACATCTTTTAAACCAACTGATTCCAAAATCTTTACTACTTCCTTCTCGGCTACCATGTTCATCAATCTATCCTAACAAATATATGAAAGTTAAAAATTTTATACCAAAGAGGTGTTGAATTAGATTAAGCTTACTGTTTTTAATACCAGAAGGCTAGGAGAGTAGTTCACCTTTTCAATAAACCCAACTTTTTCAATGCCAAAAAAATTCTATCCGCAACCACCTCTGGAGGAATATCAACTTTATTGCACTTGACATTAGCAAACGATTTCCTTTCTTTGTAATATTTTATTAAGGGTTTTAATTGGTCCTGATAAACTTTTAAGCGTTGCTTTATAGCCTTTGGTCTGTCATCCTCGCGGTGATAGAGCTCCCCTCCGCATTTATCGCAAACTCCAGGCTTTTTCGGTTTCAAGTATTTTTCGTGAAATATAGTGTTGCACTTTTTACAAATTAACCTACCAGAGAGTCTTGCTAGTATAACTCTTTGCGGAACAACCAGATTTATAACTACATCTATATCTGAAATTTTTTCCAAAGCTTCGGCTTGAGGAATTGTCCTTGGATAACCATCTAAGATAAATCCGTTTTCACAGTCTGGCTTACTAATTCTTCCTTTTAAGACCTTAATAGTAATATCATCCGGAACAAGCTCCCCACTGTTCATACACTCCCTTATTTTTTCCCCCAATTCAGTTTTTGATTTCGCAATCTCTCTAAAAATGTCGCCGGTGTTTATCTTAGGAATCCCAAGCCTTTTTTCTAAAATAGAGGCATAGGTTCCTTTTCCTGAGCCAGGAGGACCGAACAAGATCAATCTCATCAAATCACTTTAAATTAATTGTTTTATTCCAATATTTAATGTAGAGGTGAGGTAGTTCAGTGGTTAGAACATTGTAAAAAGCTTAGACTGCGCTCATAAACTTTATGAGCTTTGATAAAAGATGAGAGATGAATCGCAGAAGTCGCGGGTTCGAATCCCGCCCTCACCATCAAAAAATTAATTTATTGCTAACAAAGTATTTACAGAAAAAAATGGTGAAGAAATGGAGCTAACAGATGAAGAAAAGAAAGTAGTAGAGGCGATGAAAATGCTTAAAGCTACAGCTGAAAATCAGCTAAAAACTGTAGACCACATAGCAAAAGCTGCGATGATGCCAAAAAGTAGGGTTGCAGCGATAATAGGAACTCTAATGAACAAAAAGATTGTAAAGAGAGTGGCAAGAGAAAAGGCTGCTGGATATTATTTACTGCAAGCTTGACAAGACTTTACCAGCTTAAACAAATAGAGTTAATTAGGCCTATGGCTCGAGTAGCTTTTTGTTTACTTGATTTAGGAAGGGCCAAGATCGGGATTTGAACCCGAGTCTAGGGATGTCTATTGGCCATCCACATTCGGGAAATTTTGTCCCTTGTGCTAGACCAACCTGCACCATCTTGGCCATTAGATAAATTTATTATCGTTTCGCATTTTTTAAATAAATTTTACTGAGTTTTAATTTATTTAAATCCTCAATTTAATTGCTTTTAAAAAATAATCGTATTTAAATTTCTATCAAAAATATTTTCAACCATATCGTAATGGTATTTCCTTGAAAAATTATTTTGTTATTAGCAATAACAAAATCATTCACTTCAATTACGGATTTCCGTTTACAGTCAAAGCTTTTTTAACACTTATGAATAATTTCTTCGTTTTGATTGTAAGATTTTTTTCATTCCGCTCTTTGCTCATTGGTGAATTTTTTTAAGATTCTAATTCTTCTGTACAGTCTTTTTATATCAATTTTCTAAAATTTTCGAAGACCAACTGAAAAATAACTTCTCTTTCATTTACATCTATTGGTTAAAAGCATACTTGGAAAATAAACAACGTAAGAGAAGCAGTTAAATTTATAAATATTTGCAAAACCTTAATTCTTAATACGCGTGAACTTGGCGTTAGACTTCGACAACGGCACGAATGCCAAGTATGACAAGTTCTGTTCCAGTTCACGATACAGTTTGATCCTGGAATAACGATCCAGGTAGGTTGATTGGTGAAACCTAGAAGTAGAACCGCCAATTCTGGTTGATCCTGCCAGAGGTCATTGCTATCCGGGTTCGACTAAGCCATGCGAGTCGAGAGGTGAAAGACCTCGGCGAACTGCTCCGTAATGTGCAGTCAACTTACCGTTAGGAAGGGAATAATTTCGGGAAACTGAAGCTAATGCCCTATAGGCATCAATCTCTGGAATGAGTTAATGCCCAAAGCTACGGCGCCTAACGATAGGACTGCATTCTATCAGGCTGTTGTTGGTGTAAAGAACCAACAAACCGATAACGGGTACGGGCTATGGAAGTAGGAGCCTGGAGAGGAGTAGTCGACTTTAGAAATAGATTTCTAAATGCTGACTACTTCCCAGAAATGGACTCTGAGACATGAGTCCAGGTTCTACGGAACGCAGCAGGCGCGAAAACTTTACAATTCGCTAGCGCGAGATAAGGGAACCCGGAGTGTTCTTGCTTTGCAAGAACTTTTGCCTTCTGAAAACGGGAAGGCGAATAAGGGCTGGGTAAGACGGGTGCCAGCCACCGCGGTAATACCCGCAGCCCAAGTGATGGCCACGATTATTGGGTCTAAAGCGTCCGTAGCCGGTTTAACAAGTCCCTGGTGAAATCTTCTAGCAAACTAGAAGGCTTGCTGGGGATACTGTTAGACTCGAGACCGGGAGAGGCAAGAGGTACTCTCAGGGTAGGGGTGAAATCTTATAATCCTGGGAGGACCACCTGTGGTGAAGGCGTCTTGCTGGAACGGGTCTGACGGTGAGGGACGAATGTTGCATAGAATATTTAGATTTTGTGAGGAGCAATAAGTATTTTCTATGCAACCGTCAAAGCTAGGGGAGCGAACTAGTTCTCCTGGACGCTTTAGTTCCAGACTAGGCTCATTCGGGATTAGATACATCTGTGTCTAACCAAACGACCGGGTGCTAGATACCCCGGTAGTCCTAGCTGTAAACGATGCCCACTTGGTGTTGCAAGCTTCTCGGGAGTTTGCAGTGCCGGAGCGTAGGTGTTAAGTGGGCCACCTGGGGAGTATACCCGCAAGGGCGAAACTTAAGGGAATTGGCGGGGGAGCACACAAGGGGTGGGCGTTGCGGTTCAATTGGAATCAACGCCGGAAATCGGTACCGCACATCTCAATGTGAGATATCGAACGGAGATCTTACCAGGGGCGACAGCAGGTTGAGGGTCAGATTCCGTTAGATGTGAGCTGAACTACGGAGGTAGCTGGGAAAGTTGGCGAAAGTTTTTACGAAAGGTTTCTGTAAAACCACCAGAAACAGGAGCTGTGACAGAATTTTTAGAAACTTTAACAAAGAAAAAAGGAAGAAAATGAAAATAACAAAAGATCTAGCATATCTCTTGGGAGTAATAGGTGGAGACTGCTCCATCTACATTAAAGAAGGGAAGGAATACACATTGCGAATTTACGACAAAGATAAGAAATTTGCAAAGAATGTATTAGTACCGCTGACTAAAAAAGTTTTCAAAGTAAAACCACGAGTTAGATTTGTGAAAGAAAGGAATTCATGGTACGTTACAATCCGTTCGAAAAACGTGATAAAAACGTTAACAAGGAAATTCAAATATCCTGCAGGACAGTCAAAAACGTACGAAGGTAGAGTGCCACAACAGATACTTAATTGTGGTAACTTAAGCATCATTATTTCGCATATCGCGGGATGGGTAGATGCAGAAGCTTCATCTAAAATAAAGACTTTTAGAACGGAGTACGGGACTTATAAATATCCGTGTATCGAATTGGAATTAGTTAATAACAAAATCTTAGAAGAACTGCATCTGCTAAGCAAAAAAGCCAATATACTTTCTACTAGACCTATTAAAGCTAGGAGAAAATACAGGAAAGACCAAAAACAAAGATATGTTATATGTTGGAATGGAGTTGGAAAATGTTCTTTGATTTCAAAATTCATGAGACATCCTACAAAACTCCTAAAATTGAAAAATTGTATATCATCTAGCGGAAGACCAATCTGAAGGGCTTACCTGACAAGCTGAGAGGTGGTGCATGGCCATCGCCAGCTCGTACCGTGAGGCGTGCCGTTAAGTCGGTTAACGAGCGAGACCCACATCCCATGTTGCTACTCCTTTCTTCGGAAAGGAGGCACTCATGGGAGACTGCCCGCGATAAGTGGGAGGAAAGTTAGTAAGCTCTGAATTTACCACCCGTAGTGGTTCTAAAAGTTAAAATATCCTTGCAAGCTTACTTTTCATGGGGCTTCTAACCCTTAAGGAGTGGGCGACGGTAGGTCCGTATACAGAGAGAGGGGTTGAATGATAATAAATCCAAGATTCTATCTCATAGGTCTAATATCAGGTGATGGTCATATAAAAGGAAAGGAAATAAGAATCTCAACTTCCTTACTTGAATTTGCATACATCATAGAAAAACTTAGTAAGCCAATTAGCGAGAGTGTAAAAACTAAATGGGACGAAGGAGGAAATGTTTGGAGAGTGAAAATCAAATCACAAAAACTACTAACCCTAGCGAATGAATTTAATATCCCAAAAGGTAAAAAATTTGATATAGTAAATTTAGATTTTGCAAAGAAGTTAGACAAGAATAAGAAAGCTTCTTTAGTGGCTGGTTGGTTAGATGCAGAAGGCTGGTTTGAATGGGACAAAGGAAGCCCAAGAATACGTCTTAAAATTAAAAATAAAAAAGGCAGAGATCAGCTATGCGACTTGATTAATAATCTTCAAATTAAAACTTGCAAATTCAAAAGAAGAGACGGAAACTTTGGATTAACAGTTCAAGGGAAGAAAAAAGTTAAAATGGTATTTAACAAGATACCACTTAAACATCCTAAATGGAATAGATTAAAAGCTTCTCTCTTTGGCGGAAGCCCCGAATCCCCTGGGCTACACGCGACGCACAATGCATGCCACAATGGGATGCAATCGCGAAAGCGAAAGCTAATCCCCTAAAAGCATGCTCAGTTCGGATTGAAGGTTGTAACTCACCTTCATGAAGCCGGAATCCCTAGTAGGCGAATGTCATTATCGTTCGCCGAATACGTCCCTGCTCCTTGCACACACCGCCCGTCAAGCCAATCGAGTGAAACTCAAACAAGGGTTTGTCTTTTGGCAAATTCGAGTTTGGGTTTTGCGAGAGGGGCTAAGTCGCCACTTCAGTGAGTAGGAAAATTTTAGAAATCGCTCCTGAAGCGATAAACAAGGTAGCCGTAAGGCTGACGGAGGAAGTTTAACAAAGTCCTAAGTGGGTTATGGTATGAGAACAAGGCTTGACTCTGATTAATGATGAGTTGGAGGTGAGTTGACATAGCCCTGCCAAAAATTTGTTTTGACTTCCGTCTGCCCGACAACGGGAACGTGCGGCTGGATCACCTCCTTAAGATCCGAGTGTGCGTGGTTCTACTCTAGGCATCGAAAATCAACCATTTTTTCACAGAATTAGCGTAAGCTATAGATTTTTTACTGACTTTTTAAAAAGCCATTTTTTTAATGAAACTCTCGAGTAAGGGAGATCTTCTTTGAGTAAGAAGACCTATTCCGTTGTCTCGAATTAGGTATAGGTTCTCTCTTCCTAAAGGCACATGAGAAGGGATGATATAAGGAATTAAACTTCCGTTGTCAAAACAATATGTTGCTTTTTTTAATGCAATGTAGGGATGCTCCTTAGATACGTTATATGCCAAATCTAACCTTGAAAATCGTGTGTCTAGCCCAGCAAAAATTCCTAAATCATATTTTCTAGCAAGCTCAATTGCCTCAATATTCAGTCTTCTTAGACCTCTTGAAAATGAGGGAAAACTTTCTATGTAAAAACTGATTTCAATCAATGGTTTATGGTTTATATCTTTATTTTTGTACAAATCCAAAATGCGTAAGAGGCCATCCTCGCCTATACCACAAGCACCACAAATATGAGGAACAGCTATAATTCCGCCACTTCCTTCTATTCTCTGACAAATGTCTTCCAGCTCTGTCGGACATATTTTGTCCTCCCATTCTGAAGGATCCATGCAAAGACCGAGAAGATGATAATGTGGATTATCAAATTCAAGGCCAAAAATTAGATTTTCTTTTTTTGAAGAAAGATTATCTTTTATTTTATAATACGATCTTATTGGCAAAATAACTCTTCTACCAACTTTGCATTTGTCCGTTAAAATAAGATGACTAGGAATTGTACTGGCTTCGAAAATTTCTGCTATTTCTTTAGATGCTCTTCCTAAATTTAGCTCTTCTCCTTCTTTTGTATGGAAGTGAATAGTCGTTGTAAATTGCATGAAAATACTTACATGCGAAAAGGAAAGTAGGTGAGATTTTGCATGAATTAGGTTTTAATTCCCGCAAAATAAATGTAAAGGTAAGCTATTATTATCGTGATAAGATATACTTCTCTGCAACTCCTGAAATGGTAAGGGAATATTATTCAAAATGTTATTCTATGTTACCCTATGAAAAGGTGGAACTTTATAAATCAGTTTTGCCCATCTTCATCACAACATTTGAGGAACTTGAGAAAAAATTAAAAGCTAATGTCGAAATAATACCTGAAGAAATAATTTCGATAGATATGAAAAATAATCAACTCATCACTGCGAATGATGTTTACGATTATGACGTGCTTATAAACACCATCCCTTTACCTGTTTTTTGTTATTTAGCGAAACTTAATCTGGACTATTTATTCATCTA
>JASEGQ010000024.1 GCA_030017875.1 Candidatus Aenigmatarchaeota archaeon | reverse complement strand
TGCAGATTAACATAACAGTCGAGAGACCGCCGGGAGTTTTGGTAATCCTATCGCAGCTCTACCAAATTAAGTGGTTACTCTAACATCCAGGTATTTCGACCAAATGAGGTTCTGTCCTAGACCTATTATCTCAGTAGCATAATAACCAAGAAATTGTAAGATATTTTGAAAGTGTTTTTACTCATTATTTAGAATTTGTTATTTGAGCTATAAAATTAAGGAAAGCCCATGAGCTTTTCCTTTAGCTCTATGTGCTTGCAGCTAGGACAGACATAGCCTATAATAAGGTTACCTTCATAAGCTACCGCCATGTCCTTTCCGCATTCAGGACACTTAACTCCCTTTGCTATAGGCGCTTTGACTTCTTTTCTCTTTGTTACTCTGTAGACCTCGTAGAGCATTACTATGGTAACAATAGAAGCTCCGAGGAGTATTACTAGTAGAGCAAATTGAATAGGGACCATGAAGCCTCTCAACTCTTTTACTTTTTCGTTGTAAAGCCATAGAGCTAGAGTGTAGGCAGCATCGGCTAGACCTTTTGCCTGGGCATGATTTCCTTCGGCGAATTCTCTCATGGCTCTTGCTAGCAAGCTCTCTGCCCCTACCGTGTCTACACCTACTTTCTTAGCCTCGCCTATCATTCCCTGAGCTCTCTTTATCGCCTCCTCTGCTTCAAGCCTTAACCCCTCTATTTCCTCTGGGGAGACCTGTGAGAACGAGACTCTGAGAAAACAAGTTAAAAAAATAAGGGCTAAGGAAAGGGTGAGAAGAATTCTCCAAGCACTTACCTCTAGGTTCATGTTTAACTATAAAAAAATTATGAAAATCATAATATAAATGTTACTAAATGTAAATTATGGAAATCTTCACGAAAAGAATCGCTATACAGACGAGCAGGCTCTATGATTTTGTTGAGATTACCGACGAAGTACAAAAAGCGGTGAGCGAGTCGAGAATAAAAGATGGGATTGTTTTTGCAAGTGCTCTGCACAACACAGCTGCTCTAATAATTCAAGAGGATGATTCAACAGTACATAGAGATTTGATTAATACTTTAGAAAGAATTGTCCCGTTAAAAGGAAAATATGAACATGATATGGAAGGGAATGTCAATGCGACTGCGCATCTAAAATCAAACCTTCTTGGGACATTTGTAACTGTTCCATTAAAGGATGGAAGACTAGTTTTAGGTACGTGGCAAAGGTTGTTTTTTGTAGAGCTCTTTGAACCGAGGAGAAGAGAAGTTGTTGTAACAGTGGTTGGAGAGTAACTAATTTTTAAATAAACTGATCAAAAGGAGCCAATGAATTTTGCTAAATTTATTTTCTACAAATAGCATCAATTTAAAATATTAAAAGCTAGCTCTAATAGTATGGGAGATTATAAGCTGTTAAATTCAGAGGCAATAGAACCAAGAGAATACCAGCTAAAAATAGCTGAGACTGCAAGTAACAGAAATACTCTAGTTGTTCTACCTACAGGAATGGGAAAAACTTTAATTTCTGTCTTAGTCGGAATTAACAGATTGGAAAAATATCCTGAAGGCAAAATTCTTATCACAAGCCCTACACGCCCGCTAAATGCCCAACACAAAAAAAGTTTTGAAAGATTTACAAAGATAAATCCTGAAGAAATCGTTTTGATAACTGGAAGGATAAAGCCTGAAGAAAGAGAAAAATTATATCAGAAGGCAAAGGTTGTGGTTGCTACTCCACAATGCATTCAGAATGATCTGCAAAACAGAAGATTGAACCTAGAAAACTTCAGTTTTATAACCCTGGACGAAGCTCATCGCTGCGTTAAGGATTATGCTTATACTTATATAATAAAAAAATTCATCGAACAATCAAAACACCCTTTAATTCTTGGTTTAACCGCTTCACCAGGAGGAAGCTATGAAAGAATTGATGAAATAAGAAAAAATCTTTTTATCGAAGCTGTGGAAATAAGAACAGAATTTGACAAGGATGTTGAACGATATGTTATGCCAATTCATAGAGAATGGGTTTATGTTGATTTTCCTGAAGAATTCAAGAAAATAAAAATTTTATTGGAAGAGAGATTCAAGGAAGATATATTCTGGCTCAGGGACCATCATTTTCTACAGACGTTGAGACCAAGTAAAAAATCACTACTAATGCTCCAAAAAAGATTTGATTCAATGATGGAAGAGGCTAAGGATTATTCCTTGTTCTGGGCGATTATGAGAGTTTCAGAAGCTATAAAAATAGAATATGCTCTAGAGCTTTTAGAGACTCAAGGCATATCTTCCTTGCACGAATACTTTAAAAAGATAGAAGCTAGCAAAAAAAGAACTGATAAACAACTGATAAAAGACCCAAGAATAAGAGAAGCAATCAGGCTTGTTAGTGATTTGCAATCAAAAGGAGTTGAGCATCCAAAGCTCAAGAAAGTGAAAAATATCATAAGGGATTTAGTTAGAGAAAAGAAAGACGTGAAAATAATAGTTTTTGCAAATTACCGCAGCACTGTTGATAAAATAAATGAGTTGCTAAGAAAAGAAGGCATCGTGTCAGAAGTCTTAATTGGTCAAGCAACAAGAGAAAGGGTTGGTTTAACACAAGAAAAACAGATTGAAACTTTAGGAAGATTTGCAAGGAATGAGTTCAACGTTTTAGTAACAACTAGCATAGGTGAAGAGGGCTTAGATATAGTTGCAACTGATGTCGCTATTTTCTACGAAGCAGTACCATCAGAAATTAGGAGTATTCAAAGAAGGGGAAGAGTTGGAAGACAAACTTTTGGTAAAGTGATATTTTTAATTACAAAAGACACTAGAGATGAAGCATACTACTGGGCTGCTTTTCATAGGGAGAAAAAAATGAAGGGAATACTTTATGATTTAAAGGAGAAGGAATTAAGAAAAAGGAAGGTCAAAGCGAAGGAAACTTTGCTGGATTGGTTAAAATAATGGAAAAGCAAAAAATCCTAAAACCAAAAGATAAAATTCTAATAATTTCTGATTATAGGGAAAAGAAAGTAATTGAACATTTGAAAAATTTAGGAGTAATAGTAAATGAAAGAAGTTTAGATGTTGGGGACTTTGTTGCAAGTAATAGGGTAGCTATTGAAAGAAAGGCTCATTCAGACTTTATCAGATCAATAATAGACGGCAGCATATTTGAGCAGGCTTCCATGCTTAAAAAGAATTTTGAAAAACCGATAATTCTAATCGAGGGCTATTCCTATCATGAGATAAGTGAGAACGCTTTGAAAGCTGCTTTAGCAAGCCTGCTAATAGATTTTGGTGTTTCAATTCTAACAACTAGAAACCCTTTTGATACGGCAAAAACAATTTTCTGGATAGCAAAGAAAGAACAGAGCGAAGCAGGAAGAGAAATTGCGATAAGAGTTGGCAAAAAGCCAAAGGAGGTCAAAAAAATTCAAGAGTTTATCGTTTGTTCGATTCCAGGAGTTTCTACTGTCACAGCAAAAAAGCTGCTAAAGCAGCTTGGAAGTGTTGAGAAGATATTTACTGCAAATGAAAATGAATTGCAAAAAGCTGGTGTGAGCAAGAAAACAGCAGAAAAAATAAGAAGAGTTTTGACTACAAAATATAATTGAGGTGCTAGTCTGGCTAAACCTACAATTGTTGGCCTGGACCCAGGAACAACCACTGGCATAGCAATCCTTGATACAAAAGGAGATATTCTTGCACTCTTTAGCAAGAGACACGCGAAGAGGGAAGAGATCGTAAAGTACATCTCAGAATTCGGCGATCCGATAATAGTTGCTTCTGATTCGAATCCTCCACCAAAGGCTGTAGAAAAAATTGCTAAGACTTTTGGATGCAAGATTTACTACCCAGAAATCAGCCTTTCGAACGCTGAAAAGAAAAAAATTGTTAGCGAGTTTAGAAATGAGATAAAGGGCTACCACCAGAAAGACGCTCTGGCTGCTGGAATAAAGGCTTTCAAGAGCTACCGCGAGCTCTTCAACAAAATAAAAGACGCGAGCTCTAAGCTAGGCATGGAGGAATATTTCGACGAAATCGCTAGAAGAGTTCTGCTAGGAAAGACACAGAACATTGCTGATGTCATAAAAAGAATTAAAGGCTTGAAGAAATGATTCGATGAAAACAAAGAAGGAAATCTTGAAGAGAAGGAAGAAGCTTCTGTTGATTCTCTGGTTTTTGATTAAGCTAAACATCCTCGTTATACCGCTATACGTTCTTTTGTACTTGGACTTCTCTTTTTTTCCTCTTCAAGCCTTTTTGACGAGCTTGACTGGAAAAACTCTGCAGGCCTTGGGATATCCTGTATCCTTTACTTCTACAAACTTGTTCATGCTCTTCAATTCTCCAACCGGCTATCTGCTTGTGCCTTTTGAAATGACGATGGATTGCACTGGGTGGAAGACTATGTATGCTCTTGCAGCCTTAACAATCGCGACCCCTAAGTCAAAAATTAAAGGAAAAATAAAGTTTTTGGCCATCGGCTTGCCTTTCTTGTTCTTTCTAAATTTTATAAGGATACTAACAACTCTAATGTTCTCTTTCCACTTTGGTTATCAGCACCTAGAGGTGATGCACACCTTCCTCTGGAGAGAGGGTCTTATTTTTGCAGTCATATTTTTATGGTACTTGTGGCTGAGAAGAGAAAACATAATATAGATTAAATCAAAACTAAATTTAAGGTGAAATCTTGCCTGACGGCGAAGAAAAATTCTCTGAGATCGAAAAGAGAGTAACAAGCTTAGAAGAGAAGATCGACGAAATAGAAGATTTGGTGATGGCTGATAATCTTGGGATGATCGAGCTAAAAAAGGCCTTGGATGAGATAAAAACGACTCCAGCTCCTCTACAGCCAGCAGAAGCAGTTAGCGTCAAACCGTTAGAGGACAAAATTCAACTGATGATGAAGGAGATAGAAGCCTTGAAGACCGCTAAAGAGATCGATATAAAACCGATACTTGAAGAGATTAGCATACTGAGGAAAGATACGGATTCAAGATTTTTAGCTATCGAGAAAAGCTTAGGGTCTTTAGAAAAGAGGTCAGAGCTCCAATTACCAGAAAAGGTCTTGGAAGAAGTCGGAAGAATTAAGGAAGAGTATAGAGTTAGGATCGAAAACCTGGAAAAACTCGTGGGTGATTTTGCTAGAAGGATAGAGAGCATGAAACCTTATCTTGAGGGAGCTGAGAAACTTGGGAGAATTGAGGCTCTGAGCAGAGAGGCCGAGGAGAAAATCCAGAGATTTAGAGAGGTTGAAGAGAACTTGAAGAGGCTCAGCTCAGAGATGCAAGCGAGCTATTCGACGATAAACGAGAGGCTCGAGAAGATAAGGGGAATGGAGAGGGAGTTTGCAGAGCTGTCAAAGAGTGTTTCGAACATAAACGAAAGAGTGGGTGGAGTTGAGAGAAAAATCGCATCTTATGAAGAATGTTTTAGGAGAAGCATGGAAGAGATCAAGTCTTTTGTCAACAGCAGAATTTCTGAATTAAAAGCCCCTTCTCTTACAGAATCGAGGTTTGACGGGCTTACCAAGAGAATTGCCTCACTTGAGAGCAGGTTGGGAGCCATAGAGAGAATAGCTAAAGAAAGCTTAATCACAAGACCTGTGATAATAGAATAGCTTAAAAATTTCTAAGGTGTATTAAATTTAATGACAGGGTATACTTTGATTATCAGCGAAAAACCAGATGCTGCTTTTCGTATAGCTCAAGCAATTGCTGATGAAAAACCTAAGACAATAACGAAGAATAAAGTTGCATACTATGAATTCAGTGTTAATGGGAAAAAGCACATATGTGTTCCAGCTGTTGGACACTTGTTCGTTTTATCTCCTGTGAAGAATGAGAATAACAAAGGTTGGAGCTATCCGATCTTCTCTTATGAGTGGGTTCCTGCTTACACAAAGAAGGGAACTGAGTGGACGAAAAAATACTTTGATAATATAAAAGATCTGGCAAAAAATGCTAACTCTTTCATAGATGCTGCGGATGTTGACAACGAAGGTGAAGTTTTGCTGTATAACATTCTGAGATTCATCTGCAAAGTTAAAGACGCGAAGCGAATGAAATTCAGCACTTTAACAAAAGACGAACTGATCGAATCTTATAAAAACATGTCTGAGCATATAATGTTCCCGATGCTTGAGAGCGGACTGACACGGCACGAGCTGGATTGGTTGTGGGGAATAAACATGACCAGAGCACTCACACTTGCTCTTAAGAATCAGGCACAAAAAGGATTTGCAATTTTGTCTTCTGGTAGGGTGCAATCTCCTGTTTTAGCAATGCTGCTGGAAAAAGAATTGGAGATCAGGAGATTCAAGCCAACACCATTTTGGCAGTTGGAGTTGCATGTTAAAGCTGATAGCGCTGAACTAATTGCGATGCATGAGAAGGAAAAGTTCTGGAAGAAGGAAGAAGTTGACAAAGTATTAAACGATTGTCAAGGAAAAGACGCTATAGTTGAAGATATAAAAAAGAAGAAGTACAAACAAAAACCTCCTTTTCCCTTTAACACAACAGACTTGCAGGCAGAAGCTTATTCGCAGTTCAAATTTTCTCCAACGCAAACGATGATGATCGCTGAATCACTTTATCAGCAAGGATTCATAAGCTATCCGAGAAGTAGTTCGCAGCAACTTCCTCCAACTATAAATTATAGAAAAATTTTAGAGGCTATAGCGACTTTAAAGCCATACGAAAAATTTGCAAATGAATTGCTTAAAAAAGAGAAATTAATTCCAAACAATGGTCCACGCACTGATCCTGCACACCCAGCTGTGTACTGCACTTGGGAGCCTCCTGATTTGAAGAAATTGAATGCTCAACAAAAGAAGTTGTACGATTTGATTGTTAGAAGAACTCTAAGCACGTTTTCTGACGAAGCGTTGAGAGAAAGTGTGAATGCTATTTTAGCAATCGATGGGAACAAGTTTGTTGCAGTAGGTAAAAGAACGGTTGAGCCAGGATGGACTGAGATTTATTCTCCTTATCTAGCTTTTGAAGAACAGATATTACCTGAGCTAAAGATTGGGCAAACCTTGAAAGTGATTAAAATTGATTTGTTAGCAAAAGAAACTCAGCCTCCTGGAAGATATTCTCAAGGAAGTATAATAAAAGAAATGGAAAAAAGAAATCTTGGAACAAAGGCTACAAGAGCAGAGATTCTGCAAACTCTTTATGATAGGGGATACGTTTCTGGCAAAGGCATACGAGTAACAAAGCTTGGGGAGGCAGTAACAAATGCTTTAAAGCAATATTGTCCAAGAATCGTCAGCGAAGAATTGACAAGACATTTTGAGAAAGAGATGGATCTAGTTTTTAACAACAAGAAAAAAAGGGAGAAAATAGTTGAGGAAGCAAAGGAGGTATTGACAGTTATTCTAAAAGATTTCAAGAAGAATGAGGAGAAGGTTGGAAAGATATTGTTAGAGGGATTTGTTGAAGCTAGAGATAAGGAAAGGTTGCTTGGTATATGCCCTAATTGCAAAACAGGTGAGTTGAGAGTCATGTTTTCAAGATCCACTAAGAAAAGATGGGTTGGGTGTTCAAACTATTTTAAGTGTGCTAAATGTGGTTTTACAAAAACTGATTGCGAATGCAAATGCGAGATTTGCGGCGAACCGAAGGGGAAATGCAAACATACATGGAAGGAGAAGAAGTGGTATCCGTCATGCCAGACAAGCTTTCCCTTGCCTGCCGTGGGCTCTATCACACCACTCAATAAGTCTTGTGAAGTTTGTGGTTATCCAATAATAGAAGTACGGAGGAAAGGTAGCCGGCCATTCCGTATGTGCGTTAATCATCTATGCTCATCTAAAGAAGGTTGGAATAAACCCAAAGTACTTTAAAGTAGCCTTCATACTAGTGACATTTCTCCTAGAGAAAAGGTTGCCATTTTGAAACATTATTCCTGCTATCGGAAGGAGACTTCTCGCGACGAAGTTAAAATCATATCTTTATCCAATTTAAACAAATTATTATTATGCCGAGAAACCAAGAGGAGAGGCTTTACTTTATAGTGAGAGCCTATCTGATGGGATGTGTGGGAGGGATAATTTTTCCTCTCATAGTTTTCATCCTGGGCTCGATAAACTTCA
>JASEGQ010000023.1 GCA_030017875.1 Candidatus Aenigmatarchaeota archaeon | reverse complement strand
GGGTATATATCTATTTTTAGTAGCTCTTTAGCAGCAGGATTCTTTTTTGAAAATCTCATCAACTCTTTTACTCTTTTCTTCTGGTCCCTTATTGCACACCTCAAACCAGTCTTTTTGTACCTTCCCCTTCCCCACTCCTTGCAATCAACACAGAAAGCGATGTTCTCTTTTGTGGCAATTATATCGATCTCGTGCCTCTTCTTTGTTTTGAACCTAAAATTTCTTTTCACCCTAAAATTGTTGGCTTCGAATATTTCTGCAACAGTATCTTCAAACTCTCTCCAGTCAAAACCTTCAAGGGCCTCTTCTATCGTTTTTCCTGAGAGCATTTCTTTTCTTATTTTTCCAAGTTCCACAATTATTATATGAGTTTTAAATATTTTTTATTCCATGGAAGTGCTCATCTGCTTTTCATTGCTTTAATCTATTTTGTCTTCAAATTGAGTTGGCTTGGTCTACTTCTTGTTTTCTTCTCAGCTACGATAATAGATGCGGATCATCTGCCTTTCATAAAAAGAAAGGGAATTAAAAACTGGATAAGAGTATGGCGATCGCATATTCCAAAAAGTTATCCCCTGCACAATTTTTTAACAATATTAATTTTTTTCATTGCTTCATTCCTGATTTTTAATAAAGAATCTTTCATTCTTGGAATTTGTTCTTTGTCTGCAGCCCTGCACCTGATTTGGGATTTTGTCGAAGATGTTTTCATTTTTAAAATAGGAATTAAACATTGGAAGGTTTAGCATGGATCTGATAGCTCACTTCGTTTTTGGTCTTTGGCTTTTTAAAAAATCTGGAAATGTTTGGAGTATAGCGTTGAGCTGTGTTCTAGATATAGACCACATTCTCGGCTACATCTACGACAAGAGGAAAAAGCGATACATAGAAATTCCCTCTATACTTCATCTTGCTTATAGGCCGAGGAGTTGGCTGCACAGCATAACAGGAGCTTTAATTTCTGCTTTACCATTTGTTTTCTTTTTGCCAATGCATATAGTTTTGATCTCTCTGTTCTCTCATCTTTTTTTCGACCTCTTGGACAGGAACGGTATTCTTTTGTTCCCACCTCTACTAAAGAAAAAAATAAAAGGTGCCCTACCGGTCGGGTATCTTATAGAAGATCCCGAATATCTAAAAAGGCATAGGAGGTCTCACATCCCAAGTCTTATACTGATAGTTTTATTTAGTTTGTTTATCGTATTTGGAATTTGAAGGTGATGAAAATTCTGATCTGCGCCATCGACGAAATTGCCCGAGCAACGTCAAGCTGGTCGCGGAGCTTTGATAGGACCGATGGTTATTGCTGGAATAGTAACAGATAAAAAAGGCGAAAAGAGACTGAAAGCTCTGGGAGTAAGAGATTCGAAAACTCTCTCGCCTAAGCAAAGGGAAAGATTAGCTCCGCAGATAGAAGAGATTGCCAGAGCTGTTATTGTCCTGAGAGTACCGGCTTGCAAAATAGACAGCTATAGGAAACAGAAGATAAATCTTGATAGAATTGAGGCCATGAAGATGGCCGAGATTATAGACATGAGCAATGCCGATAGGGTTTATGTCGACTCTTTGGAACCCAATCCTGAGAGATTCAAAAAGATGATTTTAGAGAATTTGTCGAATAAAAATGTTGAGTTGATAGTTGAAAATTATGCTGACGAAACTTATCCTGTGGTATCTGCTGCTTCTGTAATTGCAAAAGTAGAGAGAGACAAAGCTATAGATGAGATAAAAAGAAGGGAAGGAATCGATTTTGGGGTCGGGTACAGCCACGATGCTCGCTCCATAAAATTTGTTGAAAAGTTGATAAGGGAGAGAAAAGAGCTTCCTCCTTATGTTAGAAGAACTTGGATAACAACTCAATTGCTTCAAGAAAAGTCTTGGCAAAGAAGGATAAAAGATTTCTTTAAGAAAAGAGAAGAGTGTAAAGAGGGAAGAGATGAAAGTTGAGCAAGTTGTTGTTTTAGCGTTTTTTTCCCTGGGAATTCTTTCTGGCTCGATCTCAAACTATTTTGTTAAAGCTCAAGAGAGTTTAATGCTTGCTTTAATTCTGCCAGTGATTATTTACTTCATTTTCTTGTCGCTGTTTAAAAAATTGGTTAAGGCCAAAAAATTTCGATGGCTTATTTACAATAGTTTGGTGACTTTTGTTTTGATCTGGCTAGTTGTTTGGTTTGCGCTGCATGCACTTTGAGAAAACCGAGAAAGAATTATCTCTTCAATTTTTCTTTTAACAGAATTTCTGAAGCAATTACATGAGAGCAAATTTTTTGTTTAAGAGTAGAGAAACGACAGTCACAGCTAAACTCATTTCTCTCTTTATCAAAGATTACAGAATAAGTATCGGTTTCTCCAAAAACCTTGAAGTGAACTCTCTTATCAGTTTCCAACTCTTTCTTAACTTTACCCTCTCTGAAAAGTAGATAGCCTTTCTTCCTCACTTCTCTTGATATTTTATCTCCCACAATAGAATTATATTATTATTTGTACGATTAAATTTGTGGTCAAATGGAAGAAGAAATTGAAAAATTAAAAAAAATTAAAGCAAAAAGAGTTTTTGTTCAATTTCCAGAGGGCTTGAAACTAAGAATCCAAGATATTTCGAAAAAACTAGAAAGAGAAGGATTAGAGACTGTAATTTGCCTAGAGCCTACTTTTGGTGCTTGTGACATTAGAGACGAGGCAAAACTTTTAGGCTGCGATGCAATTTTACACATAGGTCATGAAAGCTTGGGCATAGAGAGCAAGTTGCCAGTAGTTTTCTGGGAGTACTTTATCGAAGCAGATCCATGCCCAATCTTGGACAAAGAGCTCGATAAATTAAAGGATTTTAAAAATATTGGCTTAATAACAAGCATTCAGTTTGTTAAATCTATTCCAAAGGTAAAAGACTATCTTGAGAAAAAAGGAAAAAAGGTTTTTGTTCATAAAGCTTTACAATATCCTGGTCAGGTCTTGGGCTGCAACTTAGAGGCTGCCAAAGCGATAGAGAAAGAGGTTGATTGTTTTCTTTGCATTTCTGCGGGAGAGTTTTATGCTGATGGCGTTGTTCTTGTCACAGAAAAACCTGTGTTTAACCTAGACTTAGAGAAAAAAGAGATTTATAGCCTAGAAGAGTTCAGGAAAAAAGCTCAAAAGATAATTGCTTGGAACAAGGCTCAGTTTAAAGATGCAAAAAGGGTTGGTATATTAGTAAGTTGGAAAAAAGGCCAAGTTAAAAACCCGTTCGAACTTAAAAAAGAACTAGAGAAAGATGGAAAGGAAGTTTATGTTTTAGCTATGGATGAAATTGCCCCAGAAAAAATAGAGGGGCTAAAGTTAGATGCATTGATTTCATTAGCTTGCCCTCGAATAGGAATCGACGACTTAGAAAGATATAAAATACCGATAATTAATTGGGATCAAAATTGAATAAAAAACAGCTTGAAATAATTTTATCCCAACTTAAAGAGCTATCATTACCAAAGCCTTCTCTAGAGCAATATGCAATAACAAGCAGTCTTGCAGCAGAAGTTTTGAATCTTGCTTATTTGCATGGTGATATTAAAGACAAGGTTGTATTTGATTTTGGGTGTGGCTCTGGAAGACTAGGAATAGGAGCTGTGATGCTCGGAGCTAAGTTTGTTGTTGGAATAGACATAGACAAATCCGCAATAAGGACTGCAAAAGAAAATCTTGAAAGTTATGAGGCACGCATATCAAAAAAACTTCCAGTATATTTTGTGGTTTGTGACATAGGGAACTGGTTTTCTAAGGCTGAGACAGTAGTTCAAAACCCCCCTTTTGGTATTCAAACAAGACATGCTGATAGACTTTTCTTAGAAAGTGCTTTGAGATGTGGGAAGAGGATTTACAGCCTGCATAAAAATGGCTATAAAAAGACAAGGGAATTTATTAAAAAATTTATTGAGGACAGAAAAGGGAAAATAGAGAAAACATTAAAATATAAATTTTCAATTCCACACATGTTTAAATTCCATAAAAAACCAAAAGCTACTTATAATGTGGACTTATACATAATAGAAAGGTGAGAAAATGGAGTTAAGGGTTGTTAAAGAAGGTGAGAAAACACTTATACTAGAATTAAAGGGTGAGACAATAGGCTTTGTTAATCTGCTGAGAGAGGCATTGTGGAACGACAAAAATGTGAGCGAAGCAGCCTATATAAAAGAGCATCCCTACTTGAGTGAACCAAAAATATTTGTTAAAACATCTAGAGGTTTACCAAAAACTGCACTGGAAAAAGCTACCGATTTTATCATAAACAAGACAAAAGAGTTTAGAGAAGAATTCAAAAAGGCCTTGAAAAAATAGTTAACAAGTTCTTTTCCCAACAGTTTTTAACAGGCTCTCATTAACATATATAGGTACTTCATAGTCTGTCCTAGCTGCTATAGCTATGGCATCACTCGGTCTTGAGTCCAAGCCTAAAACAAATGTTCTTTGTCCTAACAAAAGTTTTGCAAAGTAAGTGTTATTTTTCATCTCGGTTACCTTTACCATTATAACTTTTATGTCAAAGCTCTTTAGCATGTCGTTTATAAGATCGTGAGTGTTTGGTCTGAAGCTTACTATTTTTTTTATTCCGTTATCAATTGAAACAGCTTGGCTTCTGTCGACAACCATAGAAAGCTCATAGCACTTCTCTGCTAGTTTAACAGTTCCGCTCTCGTTTCCTATTTCAACTGTTACAGCAACCTGTGTGTAGCCAAGAGTTGAGAGCTCTGGCAAGACAAAAATGTTTGGAACCAAAAGGCTTGGGATCAGAATCCAGAAGGAGAGAAAAACGATTATCAGGATCAGAATTAAAATAGTTATTCTATACATCAAAATTACAGATTCCTTTACAAACTTTCTTTTCATTTATTTAAGATTAGGATTTTTTCAATAAATCTTTATACTTCTAAAATACACTCTTCTGGAAGCTTGTCTTCTCTTAACCTTATAAATGCCGGAGCACGCATTATCCTTTCTCTTGACAGGTTCATGAATCTAACTTCACAAATGAGTTGAGGTTTGACCCAAATTATGCCTGAAGGCATCTTTGGAATTTCTTCAAAAGGGCACTTATCGGTTTTAATTTTTTGTAATTTCTGAGTAAGTTCTGCATAGCCTTTCTCATCTAGGCCTGTTCCGCATCTCCCCATGTATCTTAATTTCCCTTGATGATAGCAGCCAAGAATCAGAGCACCAAAGTATTTCTCACGCCAGCCGCTACCCTTTGTGAAGCCAGCGATGATGCAATCCAAAGTTTTTAGGTATTTGATCTTTAGCCAGTCCTTACTCCTTTTACTGATTTGATATTGCGACTGTAACCTTTTTGCCATAACCCCCTCTAAGTTCTTTTTCCTCACTTCTTGAAAGAATTTTTTTCCTTTACCGATTACATAAGCTGATAATAAAACTCTGTTACTCTCTTTCACAACTTTTTCCAAAATTTTCTTTCTCTCTACTAAAGGCTTATCGATTAAATCTTGACCATCTAAATGCAGGATATCAAAAACTACATATGTAGCAGGACTAATTTCTGACAGCAATTTTATTCTTAATTTTTCCCCTGTATGTTCTCGTTCAGCTAATTTATAAAAGTTTGGTTTTCCTTTTTCAAAGACAACTAATTCACCATCAAGAATAACTTGCTTTGCATTAACATCTTTCCACATATCCTGCAGCTCTGGATAGTTTGACTGAAAGAACTTCATACGCCTGTTAAGAAATTTAACGTCTCTTGCCTCTGTATCAACATAAGCTATTGTCCTGGTACCATCAAATACAGCCATTTCTTGGATTTTACCAAAAAATTTTGACCTCGAAGCACCATTCATCTGAATCAAACGGCTCTGATAATTCCGCAAGCATAGGTTGAATTTTTTGCTTCCAAAGACTGATCATATCACCTCGCCATTTAAAAAACTACCTATTCAGCTTTCTTTTTCTTTACAGTCTCAATTGAAGCTTTTAAACTTTCCATAAGGTTTTTTGCTTCTTCTACTGGCTTTTCTTTTTCTACTTTGAACTCTTTTCCCTCTGCCTTAGCTTTTATCAACTCTTCCAAAGCCTCACTGTATCGATCCTTAAACTTATTTGGGTCAAACTCCTCTTCTGTCAGCTTACTTATCAAAGCCTTAGCTAACTCTAACTCTTCCTTGCTCACGACAACCAAGCCTTTTAATTCGGGCAATTCTTCGACATCTCTTATCTCGCGGATGAAATATAGAAGATGCATGCACAAGCCTTTACGGAAAGGTCTTAAACAAACTAAATATTCTTTGTTTTTCAGTACAACTTTTGCTATCGCTGCTTTATTTGCTAATCTCAAGGCTTCTACAAAAAGAGAATAGGGTTTTATTCCGGTTTCTTGTGGAACAACATAATAAGCCTTTTCAAAATATATTGGATCGATTTGAGAGATATCAATGAAGCTTTGAATGTCAATAGTTTTTATGCTCGGCAGCTTTATCCTCTCAATTTCTTCCTTTTCGAGAATTATCCACCTCTCCTTAGAAATCTTAAATCCCTTTTTGATGTCTTGCCAAGCAACTTCTTTTTTGCAAGTAGGACACCAACGCAGATATTTAAGAGGAGTGTGGCATACGTTGCATAAATTATGAAATTCTATCTCTTTTGGTTCAGTAGCTGTGTAAATGGCAACAGGTATTGAAACGAGCGAAAATGATATCGAACCTTTCCACAATACTCGAATATTTCTCACCAATCAACTTACTATTAAATTATAAGATTTACATAAGCTTTAATTCTTTTTTCTGAGTTAATATAAAGGACATTTTTTAAAAGCATAAATATGCAGTATTTCTTTGAGGGTAAAGTTTCATGAATCACTTTCTTTTTTATAAGCTATGCTATCACGTTATATAATTTATTTTTAATTTCTTGGCATAATTAACTGCTTCTTCAAATTCTTCTTGGGTAATGCTTCTATTTATATCTGTGTATTGATTTGCCTTAAACTCAGGGCGAAATTGTGGCATGATATTTACGATTGCTCTATCGCGAATATTTTCTGCGATCCAATTTAAAATTGGCTTTGTACAACATTCTACATGATTCGGAAGCACCAAGTGTCTAACAGTAACTTCAGCTTGTTTTATTGCCAATAGATGATTCCTCGAAACTACTTCAAAATATCTTGGGACTTTTGATAATCTTAATGCACATTCATCATTTCCGTATTTGAAATCTGGCAAATGCAGGTCAACTATTCCATCCAGAATTTGCATAACTTTTTCAGTCATATAGAAATTGCTGTTCCAAACAGTAGGAATATTCGCATCACAACACTTTAAAGCTTCTAAAATCCACAATAAACTTTGATCAGGATTTCCGCCCACGAAATTCGCATTTCTTGCTCCACTTTCTCTCCTTCTTTCCATGGCTTTGGCAATTTCTCTTGGAGTAACAGCATAGCCATCTTCAAACCACTGGCTTATTGTCCAATTCTGACAGTACTGGCAATGAAAAGAGCAACCCATAAAAAATATAGTATGGCTTGGAGAAATGAAATATTCTTCTCCCATATGGATGAATTCAGAAGAAATCAAACAAACGCCTCCTACTCTACATTCTCCTTTCTGTCCTTCCAATCTATTTACATGGCATTTCCTCTCGCACAATTCACAACTTTTTAAGATTTCTTTCGTAAGCATTATCTTCAAATCGAGCAAAGAATAACGGGGAATTTCTAATTCCTTTAGCTTCAATTTTTTCTTGTCCAAAACTTCTCTTATTTCATAGAATTTTTTCATCAGCTTTGAATGCGTCTTCCAAAGCTGCTCGTTGCTCAAGCTTTTGTCAAAATCGAAAACTACTCTCTTGGCTATCTGAAAATTTGCCCAAGCCTCGTTTTTAGCTACTTTAACATATCTAGGCAATATTTTTTTGACTAAGGGGTCTTCTAATGCTCCGATTATGTCTCGACGAAACATAATTATTTTTTAGTTTATACAAGCTTGTATAAAGCCATCAAATAAAGGTGCAGGCTTTAATGGTCGAGATTTAAACTCTGGATGGGCTTGTGTCGCAATAAAGAAAAGGTGGTTTTCTAACTCAATAAATTCTACTAATCTACCATCAGGTGATGTACCAGAAAATACTAAACCATTCCCTTGTAAAATATCATGATATTTCGGATTAACTTCCCATCTATGTCTGTGCCTCTCAAATACTACTTTCTTTTTACCGTACAACTCCCATACCCTTGTTCCTTCTTTTAAAATAGCTTGTTGACTACCTAATCTCATAGTTGCACCCATGTATTTTATGCCTTTTTGTTCTGGTAGAATGTCGATCACAGGGTGAGGTGTTTTATAATTCATTTCTGTGCTATCCGCATTCTCTAAATTACAA
>JASEGQ010000022.1 GCA_030017875.1 Candidatus Aenigmatarchaeota archaeon | reverse complement strand
AAATTACCATTATTTTAAAATCCTTTCAATAACTTTTCCTCTCGGTTCCTTTTCAGCAAATATCTGAGCCTGAAATTTCCATATTCTTGTGTTTCTATCGTAAATCCAACTAAGAGTCAACCCTGCTTTATAGAATAAATTCTCTAAAAATTCTTTCACATCCCAATCAAATATTAATGGAACTTGCGGCAAAAGTAAAGAGCCACGATACTCATTCATCAAAATTAACCCATCTCTTCCAATCTCTATTTTTTCAAAATATTCTTTCGGGTCTTTTACCTCGATAAGCTCAGGCTTTGTCATCACAGAAATTTCAAAAACAATTTTATCTATCTCTTCCTTTTTCAAAGGATCAAACCTTGTGTCCTCAAAAGCAGAGCAATAAGCAGCTCTTTGAACAGCCTCAAATAATGGCGAAGCAGGATGCGGGAAACCAATGCAGCCACGCAAATTCTTTTCAGGGAATGTTTCTATCGTAACAAAAACTCCTTTCCTTTCTTTCAAAACTCTGTCTTCAACTTTTTCTATTTCTAGCTTGCCTTTTTCAAAAAATTTTTCTACCGCAGATCTGGCAAGTCTAACGAGCCTCTCGCCTTCTTTCAAGCTCAGCATAAGTAGAATTAGTAAAAATAAGTAATTATTTTCGAAAAATTAAAAAGAAAAAAGTGAAATTACCACTCTTCCGATTCTTCAGGTTCTTCTTCTTCAGGCTCTTCCTCTTCTTCCCATTCTTGTAGGGTAATCATTGTTTTTTCACCTATATCTCACTAAAGATATTAGCAAGTATTTAAAGATGATGTTTTTTGAAAAATAATATCTCGCAAGATCAAATAAAAATAAGTGTTAAGATGACGGTAAAATGGGTTAAAAAACAGAAAAACGTCTTCTGGCCTTCAAAAGAACTAAAACAAAGAGCTTGGATAAGCGATAAAGCAATCTATAAGAAAGCAGCAAAGAATCCAATAGCTTTTTGGGCAAGGCTTGCCGAAGAGGGGATAAGCTGGTACAAAAAATGGAAGAAAACTTATGTCGAAAAGCTCCCTTATTTCAAGTGGTTTGTCGGTGGAAAATTAAATGCATGCTACAACGCTGTAGATAGGCATATAACAACTTGGAGAAGAAATAAAGCAGCAATAATCTGGGAACCAGAGGTAGGAGAAAAAAACAGAGTATTAACATATTATGATTTATATCGCGAAGTAAACAAGTTATCAAATGCTTTAAATAGTTTAGGAGTTAAGAAAGGAGATGTGGTTGGAATTTACTTACCCCTGATACCTGAAGCTCAGATTTCTATGCTTGCATGTGCAAGAATCGGAGCAATCCACAACGTCGTTTTCTCTGCCTTTTCTCCAGAAGCTTTAAGGTACAGGCTTAAGGAAACTGAAGCTAAGGTTTTGATTACTTGCGACGGCTATTACAGGAGAGGAGAAATTATAAATCTTAAAAAACAAGCAGACGAAGGATTGAAGGATACAAAAATCGAGAAAGTTGTTGTAGTGAAAAGAGCTGGTAATGAAATAAATTGGATTAACGGAAGAGATTTTTGGTGGCACGAACTAACGAAGAACGCTGAAAGCTATTGTAAGCCTGAAATTATGGATTCAGAGGACATTCTTTTTATCCTTTTCACGAGTGGTACTACTGGTTTTCCTAAAGGAATTTTACATTCTACCGGAGGTTACTTGATTCAAGCTTATTGGACAGCAAAATGGGATTTTGATTTGCACGATGAGGATATACATTGGTGCACCTCTGACTTGGGTTGGATAACTGGACACACGTACGTGTGTTATGGGCCATTGCTTAATGGTGCTACAATGCTAATCTACGAAGGAGCTCCTGACTTCCCACAGCCTGATAGATGGTGTGAAATTATTGAGAAATATGGGGTTACAGTTTTTTACACAGCTCCAACTGCGATAAGGATGTTTTTGAAATTTGATAGCAGATTGGTCAAGAAGCATGACTTGAGCAGTTTGCGAATATTAGCAACAGTAGGTGAGCCAATCAATAAAGAAGCTTGGCTTTGGTACTTTAATGAGGTTGGTCAAGCAAGATGCCCTATTATAGATACTTGGTGGCAGACTGAAACAGGAGGAACTTTGATAAATGCTTTACCGGGGATTGGACCATTTATCCCTACAGTAGCAGGAAGAAGCTTCCCTGGGACAAGACATGAAGTTCTAGATGAAGAGGGAAATGTCTTGCCTCCAGGAAAAGAGGGAAATCTTGTTCAACTAAGCCCCTTTGCTCCTGGAATGCTTAGAGGAATTTACAAAGATCCCGAGAAATATTTTGAGATTTATTGGAAAAAATATGGGAACAAGTATTTTACTTCTGACGGAGCTTGGAAAGATAAGCAAGGAAACTTTAGATTAACAGGAAGAGTCGACGATGTGATGAAGGTTGCTGGCCATAGAATTGCTACGGCAGAGCTAGAGGATGTGATAACAAGACATCGGGCAGTAGCTGAGTGCGCAGTTGTAGCGATGCCGCATGATATAAAAGGCGAAGTTCCTGTAGCTTTTGTTATCTTGAAAGAAAAGCAATCTGAAGGATTGGAAAAAGAATTGATAAAGGAAGTTGAAAAAAATATAGGTCCTATAGCGAGACCAAGCAAAGTAATCTTTGTTGAAGATTTACCAAAAACAAGATCTAGCAAGATAATCAGGAGAATACTTAAAAACCTTTTGATAGATCAGCCAGTTGGTGATATAACAACTTTAGCAAATCCTGAGTCTGTGGAAAGAATTAAAGCGATTTTGAAAAAATAGCTTACTTTTTTATCCAATTAGAATATTTGACTAAAACACTCATTGCCTTTACGGCTCTCTCTGGCGAAACATAAACTGGAATTCCGTTTTTCTCCAAAGCTCTTGCTAATCTAATTGTAAATTTTCCTCCAGTAGCGCAACACAAGATTGGTTTTCCATATTTTTTTAAATCAGCAATAACATCGATCAATTCTTCTCCTAAAGCAGGGACTTGGAAAAGGGTTATAGCTATTGCTGCATCAAACTCTTTTGATTTTAAGCATTCTTCTAAAGCAGTTCTATACATTTCTGCATTTGCATTCCCTGTTAAATCGATAGGATTACTTAAAATTGCATACTCAGGAAAGCTTTTTCTAAACATTTTTTTCAATTTCCCTGAGGGTTCTGGCAATTCCAACCCTTGTTTCTCACATTCGTCAGCAGCCAAAACACCAAAGCCTCCACCATCTGTTACTATTGCAATCCTTCTTCCTTTTGGCAAAGGCTGTAAAAATGCTTTTGCAAAATCAAATAGCTCTTCCCAATTATCTGCTTCAATTATCCCAGTTTGTTTGAAAACAGAAGAATAGACTTTTGCTGAGCCTGCTATCGTAGCAGTATGGCTTATTGCCGCTTTTTTCCCAGCTTCTGTTTTTCCTCCTTTCAACGCGATTATCGGGGTTTTCTTACTAACCTTTCTTGCAACCTCAATAAA
Source organism: Candidatus Aenigmatarchaeota archaeon (assembly GCA_030017875.1). GTDB lineage: Archaea > Aenigmatarchaeota > Aenigmatarchaeia > CG10238-14 > SCSR01 > JASEGQ01. The sequence goes on along the minus strand of JASEGQ010000022.1, from coordinate 5,412 downwards.
CCTTTTCCCGTCTTTCACTCCTTCAAAATAGAGAGCGATAACTTTTGTTTTTTCATCATTACCAAAATATTCTAGAGCATCGCATTCGTTAACATCAACAGCATTTTCGTAGGAGATAAACTTGCTGATTCCGGTTTGTTCTTCTGCCAGCCAATCAAGAATTGTTGCACCTATTGCTCCTGACTGACTAATAAATCCTATACTGCCAGGAGGAGGCCTACTAGACTTTTCTCTTGGGTTGAATAGAGTGTCAACATTTGTTGAAGTGTTTAGCACGCCCAAGGAGTTAGTGCCTATCACTCTTGTTTCAGAATTTTTTATTATTTTTTTCAATTCTTCTTCAAGCTTTCTCCCTTTTTCTCCAGTTTCCGAGAAACCACCAGAGACTATTATAACAGCTTTAATCTTTTTCTCAACACATTCTCTCAAAACTTTAGGAACTTTTTCAGCAGGAATAGCGATTACTGCCAAGTCAACTCTATCTTGAATTTTTTTTATCGAAGGAAAAACTTCCCTTCCTAGTATTGGTGTAACATCAGGATTTACAGGATAAACTCTACCTTTGTAATTGCCTTTAACAAAATTTTCCAAGATTATATAGCCAATTTTTCCTTGTGTGTGGCTCGCACCAATTATTGCAACACTAGAAGGATTGAAAAACTTTTCAATACTCATAATTAAAATTAGCTATAAATTCTATTTATGTACGAAATCTCCGAAAGAGCGAAGGAAGTTCTACCTTCTAAAGTTAGAGAGAGTTTGACTGTTCTTGAACAAGACCCTTCTATAATTTCTTTGGGGGCAGGAGAGCCAGATTTTGTTACTCCAAAGCATATAATAGAATTTGCAAGAAAGAAAATGGAAGAAGCAACTCATTATTCTCCTTCAGAAGGAAAGCTAGAGCTAAGGAAGGAAATTGCAAAAAAGTTAAAGAAGGACAATAAAATCGAAGTAGAAGATGATGAGATAGTTGTTTGTTGTGGTTCAAAAGAAGCTATTCTGCTTTCTCTACTAACCCTGATAAATCCTGGTGATGAAGTTATCATTCCTGACCCAGGTTATTTAGGCTTTAAGCCGATAACAGAAGTAACTGGAGGAATTCCCATTTCAATTTGTTTGAGAGAAGAGGACAACTTTGAAATTAACCCAGACAATCTAAAAAAATTGATTACAGAAAAAACAAAGGTTTTGATAATCAACACCCCTTCCAACCCGACAGGGACAGTTTTAAAAAGGAAAATTCTAGAAGAGATAGCAGATACAGCAGTAGAAAAAGATTTAATAGTTATATCAGACGAAGCATATGAAAAGCTTGTTTATGATAATGCGAGGCATGTTAGCATAGCAAGCTTGAACGGGATGAAAGAGCGAGTGATTACAACTCAGACTTTTTCTAAAGGGTATGCGATGTGCGGGTTTAGGGTGGGATATGCTGCTGGGCCAAGGGAGATAATAAAGAAAATGGTTGACCTAAAAATTGCGACAACTATATCAGCCCCAACAGTTTCGCAATTTGCTGCTCTAGCAGCTTTAAGGGGGTCACAAAGATGTGTTGAAAGAATGAGAAGAGAATATGACAGAAGGAGAAAGATGATAGTTAAAAGAATTAACGAGATTCCAGGAATGCATTGTGTCAAGCCAGAAGGAGCTTTTTACGCATTTCCGAATATCACTGGCTTGAAGATGAGCTCTTCCCAAACAGTTGAATATTTTCTAAAGAAAGCTAGAGTCTTAACAATCCCTGGAACAGAATTTGGAAGATATGGAGAAGGCTTTATTAGGTTAAGCTACGCTACAGCTTATGAAAAGATAGAAGAGGCTATGGAGAGAATCGAAAGATCAGTTAAAGATTTATAAATAAAAAAGCATTTCCATAATGCAGGAGATAGATCGCGGAGCTAGGCCTTCCGTGCTGGCAAAAGCCAGAAGCAAATGGTCTATATGGCTGATCGAAGCCTGAGGGCGGTATAAACTCGTAAGCTATTCCAGGTTTCCAACTGAGAAACTCAGCCCCATAGGGTCGTTTATCTAACAAAACCGAGGAGGTTCGGAAGAAAGCACTCGTAAGTTAGGTATTTCGATGCTTATGGGTAACTGAGTGGAGAAGGAGCTTGGAGAAAATAGTTTGTGAGTTTATATCCACCTAGGGCGTTCTCCTGCACTGTTTTTATTTTTGAAATTAAATAAGATAATATGGAAAAACTACTTGCTTTGCTATTGATTGCGATTATTGCTTTAGTCTTGTTCACTAGTTTTTTTAATTTGAGCATAACAACCAAACAGCCAGTAACAGTAGGTAACTTCACTGAAACTCAAAAGCAATTGACAAACATAAGCTTTCAAGGAGTTTCACTCAGAATTCCAGCAGTAGATCAAGAAGGAAATGGAGTGATAACAACTCTAAAAGTTGAGACAAAGCAAGGAGAGGGAAGGGTTCTTGTCAACATAAATCAATTGCTATTTTGGATTGACACTCAAAATTCAATTAGAGTGGCTCAAAAGGTTGCTCAAAATTTAACAGGGATTGATCTATCGAATATCGACCTGATATATGCGATAGAAACTAACGCTTCAATCATAGAAGGCCCTTCAGCTGGGGCAGCAATAGCAGTAGCAACAATAGCAGCTATACAGAACAAAACTATTAACCAGAGTGTGATGATGACAGGAACAGTAAATTCGGACGGGAGCATCGGGCCTGTTGGCGAGATTGTTGCAAAAGCAAAAGCTTCTAAGGATGTTGGAGCAAAGCTATTTTTGGTTCCTCTTGGTCAAGCTGTACAAACCCGTTACAAGCCTGTTGAACGTTGCGAGAAGTTTTGGCATGTAACGTATTGCTCAATAGAATACAAAGCAGAAAAGATCGACGTCGAAAAAGAAACTGGCATACAAGTAGAAGAAGTTTCTAACGTAGCAGAAGCATTAAAATACTTTTTAATTTAATTTAATATATGCTTTTTTCACAGGAAGAATTAAAGGATATTGTAATCTCGGTTTTGATTGTAGCTTTTATTTTCTGTCGCGCCCTCACAAACTGCCTTGACATTAGCCTCTACGCACTTTTTCTTGTTTTTGTCATACTTTCATTTCTTTTCCACGAGCTCGCGCACAGGTTTGTTTCGCAAAAGCTTGGCTGTTCAGCAGTTTATAAAATGTTTTTACCAGGTTTGTTGCTTGGTATAGTATTTGCCGTCTTGTTCAGGCTTATCATAGTTATGCCGGGCGCTGTTGTTATCTATCCATTTAAATTTGGAAGATGGAAATTCAAAGTTTCCAGACTGACAGTAAGAGATATGGGAGTAATTTCTTTTGCTGGCATCGCAGTAAATCTGTTTTTTGCGATTTTGTTTAGACAATTTCCTGGAGATATTTTCTATTTGTTTTCTACTATAAACGCCTGGCTTGCATTTTTCAACCTCATACCAATAAAGCCTTTGGACGGGAGTAAGATATTCTTGTGGAAACCGTACTTCTGGTTCATCCTGATTGTGATAGCTGGAGTTTTATTGTTTTTATTCTAAGAAACAATTATATAAGCGTAGAGTGATAAAATGAGAATCTTTCTCGATGCTCACCTTCACAGCAAATATTCAAGAGCTACGAGCAAGAGCATGGACTTAGAGCATCTAGCTAGCTTTGCAAAACAAAAAGGATTAAACATGCTTGGTACTGGAGATTTTAGCTTTCCTGCCTGGTTGGACGAGCTTAAACAAAAACTTAAACCTATAGGTGATAGCGGAATATTCGTTTACAAAGATATCTATTGGATACTTACAACTGAAGTTAACACAGTCTACAAGCAAGAAAATAGAATGAGAAAAGTCCACCACTTAATCTTCGTTCCTGATTTTGAAGTTGTCTCAGAAGTCAATGAAATGCTTAGCAAGTACGGTGACCTTTCTGTAGATGGCAGGCCAACACTCAAGCTATCATCACCTGAGCTTGTAGAGAATTTAATAGAGATTTGTCCTAGCATACTTGTGATACCAGCTCATTGTTGGACGAGTTGGTACGGAGCTCTTGGCGAATTTTCTGGTTTTAATTCCTTAGAAGAGTGCTATCAAGATCAAGCAAAGCATGTTTATGCTCTTGAGACAGGGATGAGTTCTGACCCTAGCATGAATTTCCGGGTAAGCTCATTGAATAAATTTACTCTAGTAAGTTTTTCAGATGCTCACTCATTCTGGACTTGGAGAATAGGCCGCGAAAATGTGTGTTTTGATCTAAAGGAAATAAGTTACCAAGAAATCTTCAAAGCAATAAAGAATAAGGATAGAAAAAAAATTTTATTCACAGTCGAAACCCCGCCACCTTACGGCCGCTATCATTACACAGGGCACAGAACTTGCGGTATAAATCTGCATCCACGTGAAGCGATTAAACTCAACAACATATGTCCAAAATGCGGCAGGAAGTTAACAGTTGGTGTGTTGCAAAGAGTAGAAGAGTTAGCAGATAGGCCAGAAGGTTTTGTTCCAAAAGATGCTATTCCCTTTAAAACTCTCTTACCTTTATATGAGATAATTTCCTTTGCTTTGGGTATAGGTGAGCTTTATTCAAAAAGAGTTTTACAAGAGCACGATAAGTTGATAGAAAGATTTGGTAATGAGTTAAATGTTTTACTCAACGTACCAAAAGAAGAGCTAGTTAAGGTTACAGATGAAAAAATTGCTGATGCAATAATTAGAGTAAGAGAAGGAAAAGTTAATTACATAAGTGGTTACGACGGCATATACGGAAAAGTTGTGTTTGATGAAAAATTTGAACTGAAAAAAGAAAAATTTCAATATCAGAAAAATTTAAGACAGTTTTGAGTTTATCGAAATCTTAGCTAATTGCGAACTCAGTAAAAAATGAAAATGATCTAGCTTACGACAGAACAACCTTTCTTAACTTTTTCCTTCTTCGTCCTTACTACCAAAACACCGTTCTTGAACTGAGTGCCAACGTTTTCTATCACTCCCAAATGATTCATAGTCTTTTCCAGAGCATTTAGGACGTTATGCCTACTCACTCTTGATTTTATGTTCTGTGTCAAGGGTATTCCTGTTTAAGCATGTTCATGATCCTCTGAAGGTCCATCGAACTTACTCAATTAAGAGAAAATTTCTACCTAGGGAATAAATTAAATATTTATATCTTAAATTTCATTAATGAACTGAGGGGTTAAGATAAACAAAAAAATAATTTCATTATTTATGTTGGTATTTGTTTCTGTTATTTTTTTCTTTTTAGTGGTAAAGAGCGTTAGTTCTATTTTATGTGATGATGATTTTTGTAATTATGTTTTTGGCGAGGATGGAATAAGCCGTCCTATTGGTTCTATGCTCATAAAACCAGAATCATCATCAAAGGTTGAGGAACAGACAAGTGGGATGCTGAAGGCAACTGAAACTATATTTATACCTGATA
>JASEGQ010000021.1 GCA_030017875.1 Candidatus Aenigmatarchaeota archaeon | reverse complement strand
AAGGCTACAATTTGGCAAGAAGGAATTGACAGCTATAGTAAATCTGACAGCAAAGGTTGTTCCTAAAGGCAATATAGGAGTTTATGGAGAGGTAAGGAATTCTTTAGATTTGAAGGAGAATGAAGATATAGAGGTTGAGGTCGCAAAATTCCCTTCTTCTCTGAGTTTCATAAGGAGCAAACTTAAAGGGAGAAAGTTAAGCTATGAAGAAATCTATGAAATTGTTAAAGATACAGTAGAAGGGAATTTGAGTGAGATCGAGATAGCATCTTTTGTCACAGCCTTACATACTTTTGGCTTGGATTTGGATGAGGCTGCAAGTCTTTCTTTGGCTATGGTGAGAACAGGTAAAACTCTTGAATTAGAGAGGAAGCCAATCGTTGATAAGCATTCAATAGGAGGAGCAGTTGGAGATAAAACTACTTTGTTAGTTGTTCCTATAGTAGCTGCTGCAGGTCTAACAATACCAAAAACTTCTTCCAGAGCAATTACATCTGCTTCTGGCTCTGCAGACAGGGCTGAGGTTTTGATGCCAGTTAATTTAGACGTAGATGATATGAAAAGAGTTGTTGAAAAAACTAATGGCTGTATAGTTTGGGGTGGGGCTTTAAATCTAGCTCCAGCTGATGATATTTTTATTCAAGTCGAATATCCATTAGAGATAGACCCGTTGATGCTACCTTCGATAATGAGCAAGAAGAAAGCTGTTAATGCAGAATTTCTTGTTGTCGACATTCCTTGCGGAAGAGGAACAAAAATAAAAACTATAGGGGATGCAAACATTTTGTCAAGAGATTTTATAGAGCTTGGAAAGAAGCTCGGAATCAAAACTCAATGTGCAATAACCTATGGTGAGCAGCCAATAGGTTATACAATAGGTCCTGCTTTAGAAGCGAAAGAAGCTTTGGAAGTTCTTATGAAAAGGAAAGTAGTGCCAGATTTGATAGACAAATCAACTGACATAGCTGGAATTCTATTGGAGATGACTGGAATAAAAAACGGAAAAGCGGTTGCGACCGAGCTTTTAAGGTCTGGAAAGGCTGAGCAAAAACTTAGGGAAATTATTTTTGAACAAGGAGGAGATCCTGAGATAAAGCCTGAAGACATAAAGATTGGAGACTATGGTTTAGACATCTGCTCTGACTCCGCAGGGGTTGTGCTATGGATAAACAACTCTACTGTGTTAGAAGTCGCAAGAGCAGCAGGCTCTCCAAAAGATAAAGGCGCTGGTGTTCTGTTATACAAAAAAGTTGGAGATACTGTAAAAAAAGATGAGAAACTTTTCACAGTATACACAGAGAAGTCAAGAAAGCTAGAAAGAGTTCAGAAAATTTTGGATGAAGAGAAGATATTTGGAGTTGGGGATAGGATGGAGATGCTAATAAAAGAAGTGAAAGAGGTAGAAGTGACAAAGAAAGCTTTTATGCTAGAAAGATAGTTTTCTCTAACTTCAAAATAAAAAAGGAGGTTACTTTGAAAGTAATATGTCAATTGTCGACACATTTATTTTTGTCTTGTCTTCCAACTCTCTCTCTTCAGTTCCTATCTCAATACTTTTTATCTTCACTCCTTCGATGAACCTCCTTCTCACGATCTCCGCAACGTCTACTGCACGAGAGATGGCTTTTCCTCTTGCTCTGATGTGAACTTCTGGCTTTCCGTCCGAAAATTGCGTTTTCGTGGGTTATTAACCTATCACGCCGAGGACGTAGGCCATGCTCGGTTTGCCTTCGGTTGATGCTGCTTATCAGCAATCAATGTCCGACGAATATCACGTTGTCCTCTGCTTTTTCTTGTTCTCCTACCATTTATTACACCTCCATTTTGTTTTCTAGTTGAATGAACTTCCAAATCTGTGATATGAAAAAAAGCTATCTTTGGTAAGGCATTTCGCTTCAATTACTAACCTTTTTTCATTTACTGTCATCATTGCAATCATTTTTTTATTTTTCCTGTGATTATGAATTTACTTGAACAAATGCTGTTAAACTACTTTTGTTGTTTATATTTAAAAGCTTTTCTTACACTGTTAAAGGTTTGACTTTAAGGGTTTCGGTTCTTATGTATCGATAAGTATAGTTAAACTCTGCGTATATTGTTCCTGTAACCTCTGGCTGATCCGTTGTTGAAATGAAATGACACATCAAATCTTTAGGAACTAAAACATCTTTTCTAGGTTTTATATATTCGTCAAAATCACACGGCAGATTTTGAGCAATTTCTATTTCACTGATGTTGAATCTAATTTTTTCTTTTGAAATGTTCACAGGTAATATATTTCCTACACTACCACTTCCTATGTGCCTAAACCTCATCTTCACTAGAAAGGGCTCATTTTGTCTGGCCCAGTATTCCCTTATTATCCTGTTGTCCTCTTTTCTCTCTGCTCCTATTGGCGGCTCAAATTCGAGTAAGACAGGACCGTAAGTAGGTTTGCTTTGCTCAAATTTGCCTAGCGGCTCTTTTCTCGTAATTCCGTCTACAATTGGGATGTCCATTTTTCTGAAGCCAGAGTAGTTATACTCGATGTAATAGCTGATGGTAAAAGAGGTTGGAGAACTAACATTTGGTGCCTGAAGAGTCAAGGAGACTTCTCTGTAGGATAACGGCTCGATTGAATTATCGCCGGAGAATTCACACTTCCTTTCATTTGTTGGAACTAGGTCGCAATACAAGCTTTTGAAAACAAATCCTGGTATGCTAAAGAAATCTATTTTCACATCTGCTGGAAATTCACCGTTGTTGCGAACCAAAAAGCTGAGAGTTGTTATCCCGTTTGAATAAGGCTCTGGATTAGATATAGAAATGCTTTCAACAGTTATTACATCGTTTTTGTATCTTGGTTGAGTTTGATCTGGTTGAGTTTGATCTGTAGGAGGTTTCCTACTCAAAAAATAAAAAACAGCAATTCCGATCACTGCTATGATTAAGATAAGTATTATTGTTCCGGCTCCTCCTTTTCTCATAATAGATACTTAGCTTTTATCTTAAACAAATTTATCCGATTCCGTAGCATGCAGCACAAATAGCAAATATAGCTAAGTTAAGCAAAACCAAGAGTTTTGGTTTGCCAAGAAAAGCCATGAGCACACCTATTAGTGTTAGGATTAAGGTTGTCCCTGCTGTGAGCAGAGCTCCTAAAATTCCTACTACTGATAAAAGGATTCCGCCAGCTCTACCGAGCAGAATGCCTAGAAGGTAAACTAAAAGAGAAGAAGCTCCTAAAGCAACGAAGAAAATAATCGGCCCTGGAATTCCCGGTGCAAAAAGATCGATTATCCACTTGAATAAACCAACTATTCCGCAAGCAAGCCAACTCAAACCCCAGATACAAAGTCCCATATAATTATTTGTTGAAAAAACTAAATTTAATTTAGAGAATATGGTAGAGCCTCCAGCAGGTCCAGAAGGGGAAGTAATAAGAAAAGTAATAGAAGAGGGAACAGGAGAAGTCAAAAAAGAGGAGAAGAAAGAAGAAAAACCATCTTTTTTGAGTAAACTTGCTAGATTAAGAAAAGAAATCACAAAAAAGAGATGCAAAAATGCGCGTTGTGGCTGGATTGGACAGACAGAACAATCAACCTGTCCAAAATGCGGGTCTGAGTTGGAACCAATAAGGGGACTACTTGGTTATTTGTTGTCATTTGGAGTTTATTTTGGAGTCATCCTCGGAGCATTATATGCTGTTTTAAGTTTGTTTTTAAATCTACTAGGGCCGTTTGGTTCACTCGGTATAATTCTCATCGTGTTCTTTGCATTAGTTGGTGGAATTACATTAGCTACGCAGCCCTTATGGAAAGGCATACTTGGATCCGGAGCTTTAGTTGTGCTTATAGTTTGCATCCTTCTCGTAGCTCCGATGTTCCTTGGCAATGTAGCCTTAATTCCTATAGGAGGTGGGGTAATTCCTATAGGAGGGGTAAGTATAGATACACAATGCTGGCTGAAAGCTTTATCCTCTGGAGATCTAATGGGGCTACAAAAATGTTATGTCGAGCCAACAACAGATAAAAAGCCAACCTACGCCGGTACAAAATCTTATAAGACTTTGAGTATAACATTTGGTAATGAGAGGGTCGATGCGAGCGGAAGAAGTTATTATGAGATTCCGACTATTTTTGCGTCAAATATAGCAGAACCAGAACCTTACTCCTTGCCATTTTATATAAAAAATTTGAATTCAAAAGAGAGTGGGCTTAAAATTTCTAGCATTAGCATAGAATACGTAAAGGCGTGGATGAACGAAACGTATGAGTTTTATTTTAAAGCTGAGTCGATTTACCCAAATAACATAGGCTTAGAGCCTCAAGAAAAGGTAAAAATCTATGCAGAGAATTTTAGTTGCAGAAAGTTTTATGATAACAACTATACATTTCCCTGCGAGGAAAGGAAGCTTAAGGAATTGAGATTTGAGACCGAGCTGCGGTATCGGCAAAACGCAACTCACAAAAGTGTTTTGACAGTAGTAAGGTCAAAAGACGACGAGGCACTCCTTCAAAACTCTGAATTGAGAAAACAGGTTTATGAATTACAGCCTCCAAGCGACGGACCTGTTGATTTGTTGATAACTTTCATGAGTCCATATGTTCTAGGAAGCAGAGGAGGAGACAAGATAAAGATGGGTGTCTGGGTCGAGAACAAGGGGAATGGTAAGCTAAAGTTTGTTGAAGGCGAAAATATAGTAATTAGACCAATAGGCGGACTTCCTTCATGGCTCAATCTTATTTCTTCATCAGTTTGTCAAGAAAAATATGGAAATATAGAAATAAAAATTCCGAGCAGGTATTCACGCGTTGAATTCTATAAAGGGATGAGCAAGCAGTTTGTTTGTGATTTTTCTATAGACAGCACTCAATACCCAAAGGAAGCTCCATATCAGATCGTAAATTTTGAAGGAAGACTTCAATACGAATACGTTGAGACTAGCGGTTTCTCTCAAAAAGTTAATAGAGGCCTTTGCAGGCAGCTCGTAATCTGAGCATAAACTTAAGTTGAAATTTAAAAATTCTCTCAAAACTAGAGGAGTTTGCATTTATTATCAGTTCCAACCTCTACAAGGTTCCTTGTTCCAGAGGCTACGCGGAAGTACAAGTGCAGCTTTTGCCAAGCGCCATAGATAGGATATCTGCTGTTATCGTCCCATACGTCTATCGTAGCATTTGCTGCTCCGAAGTATTTGTAGCTACACCTAACATTCTCATACTTGCCATAAACATCTTCGCAGCAGTTAATCCCACACTCATTCGTATTGCACTTCCACTCCCAGTAATTTGTGTTCCAATAACCATCCTGACACTCTTCAGTTTCTTTGCTAAAAGTACCGTAGCACTTCCAACAATGAGTTTCATTGTTTATTTCAGCATCTCTAGGGCATTCCCAGTAACCACAATTACCTGGGGGGCAGTTATGATCTGTGCATCCTTCGCCTTTCTCGCATACATCCCTGCAACCGCACTCACAAGCATCCTCAACAAAATTAGTATAAGATTTGAAAGATTCGTGAAGAACACGAATGTGATCTAAGTTTATCTTCACCTTTAAATCACCCTTTTGTTCCTCCAATTTTCTTATTTTCTCCTGTGCAGTGCAGCTGTATTTTTCATCAGCGTTAATGATGCCATCCTTATCTAGATCGCACTCACTGCTCGCTTTCTTGAAACAGTGCTTTTCCAATCCAGTGTCACAATTTAGCACTTCACTCTCGCATAAATCCCCATAGAATATTTCCCTACAACAATTTGTTTCACCTTCGCATTCTGATTTTGTTAGGTCGCAGCAAGCGTTCGGCATCTCCTCCTCAGCTTCGACAAAAGCGGTTTTAATGCCATCATTATCAACGAACCTCTCCTTTCCAAAGCGATATATTTCTGTTGTACTTATCCTAACGTTATCAGTAAAATTAGCACTATCTGTAATTTCAAAGAATTCGCCAGCAAGGCTAATTGTGCTGCCTTTGTCCTCACTGCTAGCGTTGATTTGGAACCATCCGTTCAACTCCTCTACCTTAACATTTCCAGGCGGTTGTGGACAATACTTTGGTGTAGAAATGGGCATTGAGGCAGCGTATTCATCGTAAATTTTAGAGGTCCTATTTGAAAGATAGCTGAGAAAAATGTTGATATTTTTGCTTTCTAAGTCAGGAGAATAAATTTTATCATAAGTTCTCCACCAAGGTATGCATTCGAGCGAGGGAACCTCTTTTGGTATTTTGCAATCTTCTCTACAAAAGTTTGGATCATTATACTTACAGAAACCACCAAGTTTTAACACTGAAAATGAAGCCTCATAGAAACTATATGGAACAGCTTGTTGCATAGCCTTTTTCACAAACTCGACATCGTTTATTTTTTCAACCATTCTTGATTCCCTTACAGTTCTTACAAAAGTTTCTATTCTGTAAATAAGATTAACTGAGATTACACCAACTATTGCAATACCGATCGTTACACCAATCAGCGCAATTGCAATAGGGCCAATGCCTTTTCTCAATCTATCACCAGAGTTAGAGTATCGACTAAACTTGGATAAGGTAGTACCAACTTAGTTTTTACAGTGTACTTAGAAGGTTTGCAAGCGCTTTGAGCTATAATTTTTTTTGTCGTCGATAAATTATAGCATCTGTTTCCAACAATTTTTTCTAATTCATCTTTAACAAAACTTATGTCCGGCTCTCCTGTTTGCAGGTTGTTCGCTATCTGCGTATATATGAGCTTGCCGTCATGGGTTTTTGACAATAGGGTTAGGAGATATAGCTGAGAGTTGTCGTATTCATATCTGTACTTAATGTTTTGAATCAAATGTATTTTTAAAACAAAAAAAGGAAGAACCAGCATCACAATCGTTCCTACTATCACAATCGCTCCTCCTATCGCAATCGTGAGAATTCCTTTTCTCATCGATGTCATTTAAAAAATCAACTCCCTCAGGCTTATTACCATCCTTCCTCTGTGAATCTCGTTATCGGAAACTCTGATAGCAACAGGGAAATCTCTCACAGATAGTACTCTTTGATTTACCTCACCAAAACACTTCTTTAGGTCAGGCCATTCCCACAGTCCCGGAGGCAATCTGAAAATCATTCCCGGCTCTATTTTGATTGTGTTCGAAAGGCAGTTTAGTATCTCTGAGGCAGTCGTTCCTCTTATGCTATTCGGGACTAGGTGAGCGCTCCAAGTTTCCCCTGTTTCCAGATCTTGTATTCCAACAGTCGCGATCGCATCAGGGTACCATATGTCAAGGCCTTGAAGACGACCAGCATCTAGCTTACTCTTGTCAAAAATCGCCCTGTGCGAGGTAAACTCGTCTGAATAAGTTAGATCAGAGCTCAGCAAAACCTGAGCAAGGTTTATGGCATGAATCTCTGCTTCGTTCTCTTCTATCCAAACGTGCAACTCAAAATATTTGGCAACAAATATAAGATAGATGACTGCAAAAACTATTAAAACAAAAAGTCCTGCTATTACTGCTTTAAACGGAAGTTTCAACCCACCCTTTCTATCCATTTTGCCTCAACCCCATATTTTACTTCTTTGACACTAACAAATTTTTCTGAAACATAGCAACCTATTTGTGAAGTGCAAGTCTGAGGGGTAAAACTGCTACAGGGCTTAGCTGCCCCTATACATTCATCTATACGTTCTTTGGCCCCACCGCTAAACCAATGACATCCTTGTTGCTTCTCACAATCTTTACGGTCTAAAAATCTACAGGGTGTTGCTGTTCCTTCGCATGTTTCTTCTGTTTTAATTTGTCTGACTTCTGGCCACTTTCTTGTTTCAAAATAATTTACATCTGCAAAAGAAGCTTCTGGGTCTATAGGAATGGTAGACATAGCAGGAGTTTTTTCTAGAATCCCTTCGGCTTTTTCTGAAAGACTGACTGAGACAGCTCTGTTTTTTATCTTGACATTGTAGGGCAAGTTCGAGGGATAGTAAGAGATCGATATCGAATGGGGAGCTGCACCACTTATTGTGATTAATCCTGCTAACTCCCTTGAAACTACTGAGGGAGAATAGAGAGCGATTTCCTTCCACATGGATTCGATCATTCGTGGGAAAATTATAAAGAATAGAGTTATCGTCGCTGCGATTGCAACAATCACTCCGAGTGTCTCGACTGCTACGTCGCCCTTCATTCCAATCCCATCATCTTCTTGCACTCTTCCAGGCTTGGCTCATAAATGCCAAAATCTCCACATCCCTCAGGCTTGATTTGATTCCAATCCCCCGGACATTTATTGTTCTTTACGCATCTCTCACAATAATTCCGCTGTTTGATCAGGCACGCTGCCTTGTTTGCTTCTATCCTCTGAAGATCTAGCAAATGCCAAAATATAACTAAGGAGAAAAAAATTATCATACCGATCACAACAACCAAGAATAAAGTTTTGACTGCGATTCCTTTCATAATTATTATTTGTTTTTTATGGTATTTTTATTCCAAGCTTTTCACAAACTTCTTTGTCAGGTTTGTCTATACCTATTTCTTTGCAGCCTGGTGCATAACTTTCCCATCCTGGTTCTTTCCCTGCCTGTTGCCAGTCATAGCAGTATTTTAGTTTTTGAGCGTTACACCACTCTTGTTTTGCGGTAGGAGGGAATTGCCAGACACCGCTAAAAAAAAGATAGCCTACAACTGCTATTACTATAACTGCGAATATTAATGCTACTATGTAAGGAAGTGGTAAAGACCCTTTTGACACTTTCCCACCTTATGGTGGTGTATCACACTTTTTAGTTTCTGGGTTACAAAATCCAGAAGCACATTCGCCATTCGCTTCACAAAGTTCCCCGATCGGTTTAAGTCCTACAAACAGCCGTATGCATTCTGTCTTGTCAGGCACGTCTATGCCTATTTCTTTACATCCAGGCGCATAATCATTCCAACCTCCACCTGGCTTACGATCCTCGGCATAACCCCAAACAGACCATTTTGTACAATACTCTGTTTTCCTTTTATTGCACTCCTGCTCTGTTATCACTCCTGGTAATCTTCCTCCCAGAACAAAAAACCAATAGCCTAACAAACCAACAATTATTATTCCCAGGATTAGACCTATAATATAAGGAATCGGAACTGCTCCCTTTTTCAAGTTTTTCACCTTATTTTAAATTTGCTTTTTATAGTTATTAAATATTTGTTTTTTATCCTCTCCATCAAATAGGCGATGGTCCTCTTCTACAATAACAGTCTGGAGTTACACATATGAAGTTACGGGGACAACCCTCAGTGGCTGAGCATTCATGGTCCTAAAGGTCCCGCAGATTTTACCGTCTGGCTTTTTATTGTCTGTCCACTGAGAGTTACAATATTTTTCTCTACAGTCACCGTCAAGTAGGTTTTTGATTTTTTGATAAGCACATCCTTCAACACATCTGTAATAAGAGCATGCAATCGCTTCTTCGAATCTTGTTTTTTTTTGACTT
>JASEGQ010000020.1 GCA_030017875.1 Candidatus Aenigmatarchaeota archaeon | reverse complement strand
CTCTTGGTAAGCATGCTCATCAAAACGTTATAAAAACTGTCGAGGAAATTAAAAAAGTTCCGAAAGATAGGATTTTGGTTTGTGGAGGTAATGAGCCTGGCCATTCTACGGATTTTGATTCTGCCCTATTTGCTAAAGCTATAAAAGCTGACTTGCTAATAAAGGCTACTGATGTAGATGGGGTTTACTCTTCTGACCCTGATGAAAACCCTGAAGCAAAAAAATTTTATAAGCTAAACTATAAACAGTTTAAAGAGATAATTTCAAAGAATAAACAAGAACCTGGTCAATATAGACTGTTTGATTTGTCGGCAATAAGAATTATAGAAAAATCAAAAACTAAATTAGTCATCATTAATGGTAACGATCCAGAAGAGATAATTAGAGCTGTGGAAGGAAGAGATAAAGGAACAAGAATCATGTAAATCAACGCAGAAATGCCCCAATAGCTCAGTTGGTAGAGCGTGTGCGTGGTAAGCACAAGGTCGCGGGTTCAAGTCCCGCTTGGGGCTTTTAATCCTCTATGCTACGAGAGAAGGTTCAAAATTTAGCTATCTTTAATTAGAAAATATTTTTTATTTAACAACAAACATTTATTTGTGGAGTTTAAAATTAGAAAATTTCTAAAAGAAGACATCTGGAGTATAATTGAGATAGACGAGATGTTTCCTCCCAGATCTAGAAAACTGATTACTTGGGAAGAAGCTTTAAAATTATATGAAAAAAATAGAAATGCCTGTTTGATTGCAGAAAAGGACGGAAGAATCGTTGGGGCGATTCTAGGAGAAGTTCTGGATAAGGCCTATATAATAAAGTTTTTAATAATTCATCCTGAATATCTAGGCGAAGGTCTAGCTTCGTTATTAATCGAAGAGGCTATAAAAGCAACAGATTCAGAAATTGCTACGAAGTATTAAGGATTAGCCAAAACAAAAATCTGCAAATTAGTTAACACTTTTTTTCTGTGCTATGAACAATTTCTCTTGTTCTTTGTATAGCATCTATGTTAACAGAAATACTTTTTATCTTGCATTTTACCAAAAACTCGACCATTTCTGGAATGTTGCTTGGAGCCTCACCGCAGATAGAACTTTCTATGTTATATTTGTTACAAGTTTCAATCGTGTGCTTTATTAACTTTAAAACTGCAGGATGCGTTTCTGAGTAAAGACTAGATATTTTGGCATTATTTCTATCAACACCTAGGGTCATCATTGTCAAATCATTGCTCCCTATGGAAGCAAATGCAATTCCTTCTTTACAAAAGTCTTCGATTGTTAGAGCACATGATGGAACCTCAACCATTATTCCTAATTTGCATGTTTCAGGCAATCCCATCTCTTTAGCAATCTCTCTTACCTTTCTAAACTCATCAACAGAAATTACGAAGGGTAGCATAACATGCATGTTGCTTAACCCTTCTTCATGCAACCTTTTCATAACTTCAAACTCAGCTTTCAACAGCTCAGGTTCATCCAAACTTCTTCTTATACCATGCCATCCGAGCATCGGGTTGTCTTCTTTCGGTTCTTCCTCCCCGCCTTCCAGATGCCTTAGCTCGTCACTCCTCGCATCAAGAGTTCTAACCCATACAGGCTTAGGATAAAAAGCTTTAGCAATAGGCTTAATTCCATCAAGCAAAATCTGAATGTATTCTTCCACTCTCCCTTCCCTCACTAGCTTTGCAGGATGTTTTCCATATTTCAATATCATGTGCTCAATTCTTAGCAGGCCAACACCATCAGCGAGCTTAGCAACTTCTTCCACGCCTTCAGGAAAAGCGAGATTCACTTTTATTTGAGTTCTCGTAGGCTTTAATTCAAGCGGCATAGCCATTGGTTTTTCAACCTCGACTTTGCCAGGATAGATTAAACCGCGATAAGCATCAACCGTAACTATTTGTCCATCTTTCAAAACTTTGGTTGCAGCTTGAGTTCCAACAACAGCTGGTATGCGCATCTCACGGCTAACAATTGCTGCATGGCATGTGGCTCCGCCACTATCAGTTATGATTGCAGCAGATTTTGACATAGCAACAACCATATCTGGTGAAGTCATTGCTGTAACAAGAACATCGCCTTTCTCAACCTTTGCTAGATCTTCTAAGCCATGAACAATCCTTACTGTGCCTGAAACTATGCCAGGGGAAACTCCAAGACCTTTTAGCAACGGCTCAGCTTTTATCTCTACTTTTTCTATCTTAGCTTCAGTTGTCACAGCCCTTGTTTGAACAATATAAATTCTGTTTTTTTCAATCGCAAACTCTATGTCTTGAGCCCTGCCATAATGGTTTTCCAATAAAATCCCATATTGCGCTAGCCTCGAGATCTCTTCATCTGTTAAAACTTGCTTTTCTCTCTTGTCTTTTGGCACAGGCAGCTCAGCTGTTCTATCAGTAGCATAATCTCTAATTCGCATTCTTTCCTTTATTCCGATTTTTTTCTTGAGAACTCTTCCATCCTTAGAAACAAAATAAGAATCTGGCTGAACAGCTCCTGATACTAAAGTTTCGCCTAAACCCCAACAAGCTTCTATTACAATTTCGTTTTCGCTGGTAGAAGGATTAACTGTGAACATCACCCCTGACTTTTCAGCGTTAACCATCTTTTGGACAATAACTGCTATGCTCGTGTGCTTAATGCCTTGGTTTGCTCGATAGAATATCGCCCTAGGCTCATACAGCGATGCCCAACACTTTTTCACAGAATCCAAGAGTTCTCTTACACCTTTGACATTGAGAAAGCTTGCTTGCTGCCCAGCAAAACTGGCAGTAGGTAAATCTTCTGCTACGGCAGAGCTCCTTACTGCTACAATAGCAAAATCCCTTCCTGCAGTTACTATCTCAAGCTTTTTTCCTATCTCACTATAAGTCAGGCTTTCGTATGCTTCTATTATCTCATTTTTTACTGAAAGCGGATATTCCTGAGAAACTATTAGCTCTTTAATTCTTTTCGAAGTTTCTAACAACTGAGAAGTGTTTTTGACGTCGCATTCTTCAATCATTTTTTGAATTGAATCCTTTATTTTGTTTATCTCCAAAAATTTGTCAAAAGCCTTTGTTGTGATGACAAAGCCAGAAGGAACAGGGAGCTTTAGCCTTACCATCTCTGTTAAATGCTTAGCTTTACCTCCAAGTAGAGACGCAGGAGCAGTTTCGTCCAGCCATACTATGTACTCCATAGTAAAAATTTATCATTTTTCGAGCATATTTTTATTCTTCAATTTCGATTCTAACAGGAGTAGAGATCTTCAAGCCAGCTTTTCTCAGAGCCTTTTTCCCTATTTCCAAGTCTTCCTTTTTAACTCTTAGAGTCATCAACCTTTGATTTGCTTTCACCTGCACAGCCCAACCAGTAGGTCGACCAAAAGCTAACCTCATCCCTTGAGAGAATCTGTCAGCTCCTGCTCCTGTTGCTATAGATTTTTCCCTTATCACATGATGAGGATATACCAAAATCTTTAAGAAGTAGTTTGGTCCTATTTTTGATTCCAAGGATTTGTGTGCTACGACACGGGCTGCCTCCAGAGCATTGTCCCTGATCTGAACAGCTCTTTTGGAAATCAAATGTAGAGTTAGATCATATTCCCCTCTTGTTCCCATCTCAAACTGACGAGTCTTCGGAAAGGGCACACCAACGACGTAGCTTTTTCTTGGAACTTTTTTGGATACTCTTGTGTAAGGCCGTTCTACTCTTCTCATAGTTCTTCCTGGTCTTAGGGCCATATTATCAGCCTTGTTTATAACTATTTTATTAAGCAAATAAAGCTTTCAAAAGCCACATTAAGATTATTCCAACCAAAAGCAAGCTAAATTGGGCAAAAGATTCTGTTAATCGCTTTCTCTTGTGTAACTCTGGAATCAGATCAGTGCTTGCTATGTAGATAAAACCGCCTGCAGCAAAGGGTACTGCGAGTGTGAAATTCTCAACGTAGCTTGAGAAAAAATAGGCAAAAACTGCACCAAATACAGCTGTTAGTGCAGACAGAAAATTATATAGTAAAGCTTTTTTTACCTTTAGTCCGCCGTACAGCAGGATACTAAAATCCCCAATCTCCTGAGGGATCTCATGAAAAATGATAGCTAGAGTGGTTGCAAGACCAAGTGGAATGTTAACCAAAAAGCTTGCGGCAATAATCACTCCGTCAATGAAGTTGTGTAGCCCATCACCTATAACATTCAGCTGAGCAAATTCGTGCACCTCACATTTTCCTAAATGGCAGTGACGCCAGTAAAGGAATTTTTCCAAGACAAAAAATGTAATAATTCCAAGAAGGACAAAAATGAATGCGCTTTCACCAGAAACCAAGGATTCTGGAAGCAAGTGTAAGAAAGCACTTCCCAGCAGAGTACCAGAAGCAAAGGCGACAAGAATTATTAGGATCTTTTCAAGCAATTTCTTCTTTAGAGCTAAGAAAGCAACTCCGACAAAAGATAATAAGCTAACAATTATCACAGATACAAAAATTAAAGCAAACATTCTATCCTTCTATTATTTAGCTTTTCAAACTAAAATATTGAGCAACAGTTCTGTTGAATTTAAGGGGAGATCTCTACTATGACGAAAATTTTGTCTTTTCTAAAAGAGGAATATGAAGGATTTTGGAGATACGTCTTTAATCGACAGAAAATATGATACAAACGTTTCGTTTTAAAGAGACCCTACCCTTGGACTAACGATCCCATACTTCAAAGATTCCATTTCTGTAACTGTTATCGAGAGCTTGATAAAGGAACTCTTTATATGATCGATAAACTGGCACACATACAAAGCGACAGAGAGAAAGTGTTATTTAATGTCGTCACATATAGATTTTTTAACTCTTATGGTTTTTTTGATAAAATTGGCGGGTTAATTGACCCGGATACTTACGATCCTTTCAGATTTATTAAAACACTAGATGAGTTAAAGGCCAAAGGAGAAAACATCTATAGTCCTGCTTATGTTGTTTGCCCTCATGTGATAAAAACAGATTACAGACCAAGAGACAAACATGTACAACTAGCTTTCATACTTGCAACTCTACAAGAAAAAATTGATGAATTAATAGCAAAAATCGATTTGGCCATTACACCGAAAGAGAGTCTTGAGATCCTGAAGCAAACACCAAGCGTTGGCGATTTCTTGGCCTATGAAATCTGGACCGACTTAACATACTTTAGTTTTTTTAAACAGGGTTGGACAGATAACGATTTCGTTAACATAGGACCTGGGGCGAGATGGGGGTTAAACGTGATGATGGGTAAAGACACAAAACGTTTATTGGTACCTGATGACAGTTATATCAAACTCACCTATTTACTTAGAGACGGAATGCAAGAGGCATTAACCCAATTAGGTCTACTGGAAGAGTGGCTAAAAATAGCATATAGAAAAGCCTATTCTAATGTGCCATTTTTATCATTACGGAACATCGAGCATTCACTTTGTGAGTATCGGAAATATTGGCGAATAAAAAATAAAAGATCTGGAAGAAAAAGATTATTCAGGTTTGAAATGAAACAAATATGGGATTTTATTATGAATAGAATTTAATTATTAACGTAGGGGTTAATGCAGTCACGGCGCATTAAAAAGTCCTTATTCGAGGTCTTTCTTTTTAAAACCAAATGTCTATAATAGGATGAGGATCATCTCCTATAAATACTAATCGAGGAATTACTATGCCGTATTCTGGCACTGGAATAAATAATTCTCGTTCCAAGTCTTCTTCTGAAAATGAGTCCATAATTTTGGGTAGACAGCAAGAGATTTAAACTTGTTATTACCTACGAAGCCTAAAACAAGGCATTAATTTTTACCTATTGCTGCCTTAAATTACCAGAACAAGATTTCACGCAATAAATTTAAATACTTTCGTTTATTTCTAAATATCATGTCTACTATAATTGTACCACAGAAAATTCTGGAAGAAATAGCAGCAGAAGGAGAAAGAGAATCTAAGAGAAATAAAGAAATAAGAGGCATTCTCCTTGGTCGGCATAAACTCGAGGATGATAGCATTGAAATTTATGAAAGAATCAGTCTACTCCCAAAAAAAGCTGGTAGGGGTTATAATTTTTATGAAAAGTTTTACGATGGTCTCAAAAACTGGTACGCAAGTATAAAGTTTGTGCGGTTCACTAAAAAGTTAGAAAAAAGGAATGAAAATTTAGGTTTTGCAGTTTATAATACACGTCCATTATTTGATTTAGCTCATCCTAATCTTTTAAAGAGATTTTGTAAAGACTATGAAAGGGATTTTTCTATTTTAATAAGAGGCATTACGATGTTATACACAGTAGATACGAAACAATTTGAAGCCATGAATGAAGACGAAGAACCTGTAAAAATTGAACCGAAGTTATAGCTTAAATCATTCACCGATCAGCCAAGAAAACTTTCTCTTCTCTTCCTTTCTCGCTTTCAAAATTTGTAAGATCTTTTTAACTTTCTTCTCCGCCTCTTCTGCATCTTTTTTATTGTTCCCTATACCAGAGCTATTGCCAACTCCTACAACAATTATCTTTCCTCTCTCCTTTGTTCTTGCTATGCTATCTTCCACAGCTCTCAAAGCTTTTCCTGAAGCTGAAAGAATCTCTGCTTTCATCGGTTGTATTGCTTCTTCCTGACTCATCTTTATAACTATTGAATCAAGAGGAATGCCTTTCTGAACAGCTATGTTTTCTATATAAGCCCTGTCAACTCCTATTCCACCAACAGCAACCCCTACTCCCTCAGCGATGTTTCCAGTTTTTTCTCCTTCCAGCTTCGCAGCTGCGTCTACCGTAATTATTTTCGCTATCTTCTCCCTTTTCACCAGCTTTTCCACAGCTTTCCCTAGCTTTCCTAGCCTTCCACCAGGACCTTTTGATTTTATTATCAAAACATCTTTCCTTTTTATTTTCCTTCTTGCTAACAGAGTATCTTCTTCTATTTCTTTCGTCTTTGCATTTCCTATGAGATGAGCGCCTACTAAATTGCCAATAGAATCTCCGATTGGCCAACCGTTTGTTAAAGCTTCTGTGCCTTTTAGCAAAGCCTTAGCTAAACTCTCTATCAAAGACAGCTGCATCGTGTAAAGCATGCCGAGCTGCCAGTTTTTTGTCTTCCTAACAAGCTCTGTCAGGTGGCGAACTATCTTTGTGATCTGATTAAGGGTTATAGCACCGCTCAGTCCCATGATCAAATCCCACTGGGATTCTACGTCAAGATGGGGCGCAATACTTTTTACAAAATACTTAAACCTTTTTTCTTCTAGAATCATCAGATGCTCTAATTTTTTCATTATTCCGAAAGGATCGAGGCTGACAGGCGTTATCACAAAAAACTCTAGGAAATTGTTTATAGCATTTTGTAGCTCTTTTCTTGGCTTTTTTGATATCTTCTTTATAACAATTTTCTTTCCAGATTCTGTCATTTCTTCGAGTGTGGTTGAAGATTGCTCTAGCCTCCACAAAGCTTGGGCTAGATATATTCTCGGTTGTATGAGTGGGAGCAGTATGAATAAGATAATTATAAATATCCAATGTATATACGAGGTTTCACCAAACTGATTGAGTATAGGCATAAGTTTACCTTACCAAAACCAACTTCCTTTTTAAAGATTTGTATATATTATATTTTTAGAATTCTAATAAATGTTTAGTGGGAAAATGCGCTGGAAGCTCTTGTTGGCAGTGTTGGTAATAGTAATTCTCGGCATGCTGTTAACCACACAACACGGTTTGAACCTTGCAGACTTCATCAAAAACAAGATCAGCGAGACTTCTTCTTTTATTTTCGGAGTCCAGCCAAAGAGTGCTTTTCCAGCTATCCTAACTGTAGGCCTAAATAACAAAAACTCTTTTTACGGCCAAAGCTATAAGCTTTCTGATTCCACTTTTACCACTTCTAGCATGTTCAATTCTATAAAAATCGATGACGGCAAGATAAGTGTGCCAGAGAAAAGGACTGACATGATAATAAGAGGTTTTAGAGGAAACTTTGAGATAACAAGCTTTGGTAGTTTAAAACTTACAGGAGAATCAACCTACATAAAAATTAACATGATCGAGATGACAAGAGAAAAGCCTTATAAGGTTGAGGTAGAAGCTTTGCCTTTTGACTGTTCTCCCTCTTGCAGCTTTCAACTAGAAGGCCTTTCTTCAAATATAGTATTTCCTTCTGTAACAGGTGAGGTAAAGAAATTGAAGGCTGATGGAAGCTTGGATCAACTCAAACGCCTAGAAAATGAGAGGCTTGAGATAGAGAATTTCAATGGGATCTTTCAGCTGTCGGACGATTCTCTGATATTAACTGGAATGACTAGCCAAATAAGAGGGGAAGGTTTTGTTTTTAAGTGATTGAATGAGAGCGATACGTACGATACGTGAAAAACCAAAAGTTGCTTTGTTCGTTGATGGTCCCAACATGCTCAGAAAAGAGTTTATGATAGATCTGAGAGAGCTGAAGAGAAGGGTGCAAAAATATGGAAGAATAACAATAGCAAAAGTCTTTCTAAACCAGTTTGCTCCTGAGAAGCTTATCGAGGCAATAATAAACGAAGGCTTTGAGTCTGTGATGGTTCTAGCAGAAACAGGCGAGGCCGAGGGTAGCGATATAGACGTTGGTTTAGCAGTATCAGCAATAGAAGTAATCCTCACTAGAGATGTGGATATAATTGCTCTAGCCACAAGAGATGCTGACTTTCTGCCAATAATCCAGAAGGCAAAGGAATATGGGAAAAGGGTTATAGTTCTAGGAGCTGAGCCTGGATTTTCTTCTTCTCTTAGAAATGCGGCTGATTATGTAGAGAGCTTGTGATTTTTAGCTAAGGTATTTAAACTTAAAAAGTTTAGACTTAAAAGATAAAGATGAAAGACTGGGAAAAAGAATATGCCACATGCATGCATGAAAAAATCGTACCTCAAATTCTTGATAAAGTAAGAAAATTTACAGGATATAATGGGGATTTCAATATAAAGTTTTGCCCTAAGTGGTTTATTTTTTCTGGTCCATCAGCATTAACAGTATATGATTCGATCACAGGAAAAATTAAAAGACATGAAATACGTATTAGAGAACCTAGACTTTATTCAAACTCTCCTTGGGACGTATATTTCTACGGTTGGAGTCTAGCAGGTGAAGCATTGCACATCGTCAATCACTTCCAACCCGAGCTAAATCTATCGAGCGAACGTAAAGTCCACATAACTGCTCTTTTTTTGATTGACAGATACATGAGAGAAAATTATCCGGGATGGTATAGAAAAAACAGGTTTATCCTTGAAAGAATTAAACGCGAGATCATTTTTATGAGTTAAGTAAATTATGTGTCATGCGATAGATGAAAGGTTAATTTTTTCCTTTTCTATCTTTAGACAAGAAACAGCTTTAAATCTATAAAAACACAAAATAATTTCATCAAGGGTGATGCTAATGGGCTTGCTGAGTGATCTTTTCAAAGGACTAAAGGCTGAAGAGGACCTTATGGAAGTGCCAGAAGAGGGAGAAGAGAGGCCACGGGTGAACGTGAGGGTTGAGAAGTTGCACGATTTCGTTGATGTGGAGAGGATATCTAGGCTTTTGAAGGAAGGGAATATCATCTTTCTCAAGACAGCGGAGCTGCAGAAAAAAGATCTTGGCGAGTTTCAGAACTCTGTTCAGAAGCTGAAGAGAAATTGCACGCAGTTTGGCTGGGATATAGTTGGGTTGGAAGAAGGATACTTGATTTTGACGCCTGCATTTGCAAGAATAGAGAGATAGAATTGCTATTTCTCTTAGACTGAACGGCTATTTCTTTTATTCAATATTGGTTAAGTGCCACAACAGAACTTTAAAATCGGAAAAATACACGAGATACACGCTCACAGTTAAAGAGATATATAAAGTTTTCTATAAA
>JASEGQ010000001.1 GCA_030017875.1 Candidatus Aenigmatarchaeota archaeon | reverse complement strand
GGCAATTTCTTCAAGCAGTTTTGTACCTTCCTCAAATCTCTCCACTCTTCTCAGGGTGCTTTCACTCACCATATAATAACCTCTCGACTTTTTCCTCAAAATGCCTTTGAATATAGTATTTAAAATCTAGGTATTCCCTCAATGTCTTTATCTTCTCTTCCATAAACTTTTCTTCATTTGAAAGGAAGACGGGCTTCCCTGTAGAAAAGATTTCATAGCACAAACCCAAATTTGCTTTGTTTAGAACTACTATATCTACGCTTCTTTTCAGCTCGTCCTCAAGCGCTTTTTTTATTCTTATAATCTTTCTTAGCAGAATTTTCGAACTTTTTGAAAGTCTTCTGAACTTTATTCCAAAGTCTACATCACTCTCCACGTTCAAGGCTTCCCTACTAGCAGAACCAAAAATAACGGCATAATCTATTCCGACATTTTTCCAAATTTTCTTAAAAACTATTTTGCTTTTTTCGATAATATCCAATTTAACACACCTAATTTATATCTTATTTTAAATCTTTTAGATTTAAACTAGAGTCAAAACGGAAAGAATAAGCTATTCAAATTTTATTTAGAAGCCATGGAGCAATTAAAGTTAAGTTTAAGCCTATTGCAATTAAATTTTTCTCAAAGCATGGCAGAAA
This sequence comes from Candidatus Aenigmatarchaeota archaeon, assembly GCA_030017875.1. Taxonomy (GTDB): domain Archaea; phylum Aenigmatarchaeota; class Aenigmatarchaeia; order CG10238-14; family SCSR01; genus JASEGQ01. The sequence goes on along the minus strand of JASEGQ010000001.1, from coordinate 53,176 downwards.
AAAGTATAACAATTCCAAAAAAAGAGAATAAAAACATCGAGTTTAAGGAAAAACTTAGTCCTGAAACTCATTTAAAAAATGACAAGAAGCAGCATTTAGCGAGTCAAATGAAGTTTAGACTCGAAACAGGAGACGGAAGAGCTGTCTATATTCTAGGAGTGGATGATAAAGGAAATGCAAAAGGTTTGACAGAATTAGAATTCGAAGAAAGTTTGAATGTTTTAAGGGTTATTGCTAGAGAAAATAGTGCTGAAATAGAAAAGGTTGAGAAATTCGAAGAAAATGGAAAAACTATAGGAAGAATTTTGATATCAAGAAAATATGAAACTAAGATGAAGCAGCATATCATAGTGGCAACTGCTGGTCATGTTCGACATGGAAAGTCAACTCTTATCGCTACCTTGATGACAGGAGAAGCTGATAGATCACACAAGGCTTGGTTATATCTCAACGTTTTACCACACGAAATAGAACGAGGCCTTTCAGCTGATTTGCACTATGGTTTATACGGCTTCAGAGCTGGTGAAATTTTACATCTAAAGAATCCTTTGAACAAAAAGGAGAGAGCAAAGATTGTAGAAAAAGCAGACAAGCTTGTAAGCTTTATCGACGCTCCGGGTCATGAACCATTTCTCAGGACCACGATTCGTGGTTTGGTTGGGCAAAGCCTAGACTACAGCTTACTTATAGTTGCTGCTGATGATGGTATCACAAATATAACAAAAGAGCACTTAGGAATTCTCCTAGGTGTTAATTTACCAGTAATAGTTTGTATTACAAAGACTGATAGAGTAGGAGAGAAAAGAATCAGCGAGGTTGAACAACAAATAGAAGAACTATTAAAAAATGTTGGAAGAGTTCCTTTTCCTGTAAGGTATGAAAAGGATATCGGACTTGTAATAGACAAACTGGACATGATCGTGCCTGTTATTAGGACTTCTGCAGTAAATTTGGAAGGTTATGACTTGCTAAATAAATTATTGTATTCTTTGCCTGAAAGGAAAAAAGAATTGGAAAAACCTTTTTTGATGTTTATCGATAGGATTTACAATGTTTCTGGTGCAGGAACGGTTGTTTCGGGGACAATTAAGCAAGGGAAGCTAAAAGCTGGTTCTGAACTATTGCTAGGGCCAGATGCTTCTGGAAATTTCAAAAAAGTTAAAGCAAAGAGCATAGAGATGCATTACCACCCTTTGGAAGAGGCTGATGCTGGTTTAGTAGTTGGTATAGCGATAAGAGGGATGAAGCATGAGGAAGTAAAAAGAGGGATGGTACTCTGCGATGAATCTGTTAAACCAAGGGCAGTAAAAAGTTTTGAGGCAGAAATTCTAGTTTTGAACCATCCTACAAGAATTGCTACAAATTATGAGCCTGTTGTTCATTGCCAGACAACAGCAGAAGTTGCTAGGATAGAGTGCTTAGATAAAGAATACCTAAAAGCTGGAGATTCTGGTTTGGTTAGATTTACCTTCAAATATAATCCACACTTTCTAGAAGTGGGAGATAGATTTGTTTTCAGAGAAGGAAAGACAAAAGGAATAGGAACTATAACAAAGATTGTTAAATATGCAGGCTAAATAACTCTTTTTGGTTGGAAGTTTGCCCTCGAAAGTGGTAAGTAAACTGAGATTTTTTAATTAAGAAAAAATTCAGAAAATGAAATTCATTATAGCAATTAAACAAGACTGGAATAAAGAATTCCTTAAGCTAAAGAGGAGTATAGACGAACAAAATGTAAGACTACAAAAGAGCTGCTGTCCCACCCGCATGATGACTAAGTCTAGAACGAATTTGAACTGTAAAAACTTTTTCTAGATTATCGTCCAAAATAATTGCACTTCCTGGCCAACGTGGGAGTCTATTAATAAATTTTTCTATCTCTTCAGCCATGTAAACCTGATAAACAGTGTGTAAAGCTTGTAAATCGTTTTTTGAAGTAAGTCTATGCGAAATAACTAAATCACACTGGCTTAAAATATCTTGATGTACTTTTGAAGGCATTTGTGTTATAACAACTAAACTTATACCAGGTTCTCTTCCTTGCTTTGCTATTGTCAGTAAAGGCTGGGAAGAAACTGTCTCAAACTCTGCTGGACAGAATACATGCGCTTCGTCGATAATCAACCAAACCATAGGAAACTTTTTCTTTATTTCTGCTCCTTCCATTTTTGCTATCTCCTCCTCCTTTCTTGCTATCACCCTCTCCTGATAGATCTTTCTTGCTAGGATTGCAACGATAAAATTTCTTACGCTCCACGCCTCAGTTGCTCTTAGATGAGAAACATCAACTACGGAGATTTGCCCAGGCTGAACAATTTCGTCGATGTTAATTCCCTGCACTCCAAAAACTCCCCATCGATTTGCCACTCTGAGCATGTTCTCTAAAGCATTCTTCGTATCTTGAGAAGTTTCCTTATCGCCCCTTATTTTTGTTATCAAATCCTCGATCGTAAATTTTTCTCTTGTTTCCAGAAGCTCGTTGACATTCTTTTCTAGAGAGATTGCTACCGCATCCGTTCTTTTTAGATTAAATGCCAAGCACCACTCTTCTCCTGAGAATTCATAAGGCAAAATAGAAATTCCAGCATCAACGGGAATTCCAGCTCTCTGAAATTCTTCTATTTGCAAGAAAGGAACAAAAACCTTTACGTTACCAAAACCTTTTGGCTCTAATTCCCATTCCCTTAATAAATTAATTTGTTGTTCATTTTTTCTCTTCAAACTCCAGAAAATTCCCATCGTGTCGATCATCACAACTGCCAGATTTTGCCTAAATTCTTCTGGAAGCGAGGCAATTTCTTCTGCTATAACTCCAGCATCGTACGACTTTCCAGAACCTCTTTTTCCACAAATTAGTATTACATGTGGCCTTAATAAATCAAGAAAAACCTTTGTTGTTAGGTGGGCGTCTTCTCCCATGCCGACGATGTGCTTTCCTATATAGCCCGTGGCCTTAGAACCAAACTTCTCCAAATCTTCTTTTGTTCTGCCGACAATTGTTTCGTACATATTTAAAATTTTGTGACCTCTAATCAAATATAATATGGCTGGGGTTGTATAAAGGCGGGATATTAACGCTAAGTTGTGGTCTAGCTTGGTCTAAGACACTAGCTTGGGGATTAGACCAAATTGCTAGTAATCCTGGGTTCAAATCCCAGCAACCCCATTAGAATCAAAAACATCTAGTTGGGGTAGCTTTAAATAAGTGGAGATCTATCTGAATTAACAGAATTTGTGGGGTTGAAATAAAATAACATGGGACAATAGGCATGAAGTTGTAGTCTAACTTGGCTAGGACTTCAGCCTTGGGCGCTGATAATCTGGGTTCAAATCCCAGCAACCCCATTTCTTTTTCTTTAAAATCAAAATTATTATTTGATGATAAGAACAAAGCCTTTCAGATACCTAAAAATTGCGAAAGAGAGAATTCAGATTTTGTTTGACCTAGCAGAAAAAGAATTTAGAAAACATCCGGAGAGGTCTAAGCGCTACGTAGAGCTGGCAAGAAAGATTGGGCTGAGGTATAACATAAGACTAACAAAAGAGCAGAAAAAGAAATTCTGCAAAAACTGCAACAGCTTACTAATCCCAGGGCTGAGCTCCCAAGTCAGAGTAAAGAGCAAAAAAACGATTAGTATAAAATGTCTAAGTTGCAATAGAATTTATAGGTATCCTTTTCGAGGATGAGAAGACGGGAGCAAGAATACCTTTGGCGATAGGCCTGGCAACAGTGTTCATAGCTACATTTATGCTTTTCTACGTCTTCTACAACATTGAAAAAATCTCCGAAAGATGCAGAGCAGAGAATCTGCCTGTATGCGAAAGATTAAGCCCATTCACACTTTCTATGCTAGCAGTCCTATTAATAGTTGCAGGACTTATAGTCATCATCTGTGTAACAGCTTATATATTATTATTTCCAAAGGCTTAGTATGGTAACAGTAAGGGAAGTGCCAGCAGAAAAACTAATAGAAAAAACAAAGGAGGAGTTGAAAAAATTCAGAGAGATTCAGCCTCTGCCCTGGACCAAGTTCGTTAAGTCTGGAGCGCACAGGGAGAGGCCTCCTGAGCAAGAAGACTTCTGGTATATAAGAGCTGCATCAATTCTGAGAAGAATTTATCTGAACGGGCCTGTAGGGACAGAAAGGCTGAGGACCTACTATGGGGGGAGAAAGAGAAGGGGCTACAAGCCTGCCCGCTTCAGAAAAGCCTCTGGAAATATTATAAGAAAGCTCTTGCAACAACTGGAAAAAGCTGGTCTGATAGAAAAAGTTGCAAGGGGAAGGAAGATAACAAAAAAAGGTCAGAGCCTTCTGGACAGAATTGCCTTCGAGGTGAGCAGATGAACGGAGGAACTCTAGAAGAGATGAAAAGGATCGAAGAACTGAAAAAAATAATTTTAAAGAAGATATTGTCTAGGCACGCTTTTGAGAGACTTGGAAGAATAAGACTGGTAAAGCCTGCACTAGCTGCTCAGCTAGAACTCTATTTAGTTCAGTTGTATCAAGCCGGAAAACTCAAAACTGAGATTTCTGATGAGCAGCTAAAACTTATACTCGAAAGCCTGACGTCAAAGAAAGGATTCAGATTCGTGAAGTGATTTTGTGGGAAGGAAGAAAAGAGTTGGAACTACGGGGAGGTTTGGAGCAAGATACGGGAAGAGGATCAGGCTAGCGGTTAGCGAAATAGAAAGGATCCAGAAGCAGAGACACGTCTGCCCTAGCTGCAACTTGCCTTATGTCAAAAGAGTTTCTTCTGGAATTTGGCAGTGCGAGAAGTGTGGGACAAAGTTTGCTGGATCAGCTTATTATCCAAGAGCAGAGATAATCAAAAAAGAGGGGTGACATGTACAAGTGTGTAAAATGTAAAAAAATTGTACCAAAGCTGGAAGAAAAGATAAGATGTCCTTATTGCGGATATCGCATTTTTGTAAAGCTCAGGCCAGAAGTAGTCAAGAGAGTACAAGCAAGATAAACTTAAGTTCTTTGAATAACAATTTCGAAATAAATTAAATCTTAAGTGATTTTATGACAGAGCTATCTGAAGAAACAAAAAATTTGATAGCACAATTTCAGAGCTATCAACAACAATTGCAAACTATAGTTATACAAAAAGAGAGTCTGAAACTGCAAGCGATAGAGATAGAGAGAGCTTTAGAAGAGCTCAACGAAACTAAACAAGCAAGTGCATACAAAATTACAGGGCAGATAATGGTTCTGAAGCCTGTGGAAGAATTGAAAAAAGAGTTGAACGAGACAAAAGAAAATATTGACATAAGAATAAAGAGTTTGGAAAAGACAGAAGAAAAAGTAGGCAACAAACTGAAAGAATTACAAGCGAAATTAAAAGAAGTGATAAAGTGATTATTATGGAGCTTAAGCATGTCTTTGAACTTTTGGACAAAATAATTAATGACAGAACTGTTCCAAAAAACATAAGAAAGGCTGTGGAAGATTCGAAGGCTGTCTTGAACAGCAATGATACTCCAGAAGTCAGAATAAGCACAGCGATTCATATTCTGGACGAGATAATCAACGACCCTAACATGCCAATGTACACTCGCACGCAGATATGGAACATCGTTAGCATGCTCGAGGAAAGAAGGAGAGAGTTGAACTAAATATTTAAGTTTAAAAATCAGTTTTTAATATAAGGAGATAAAATGCTCAAAGAACTTCTTGGAAAGTTTAAGTCAACAAGAACAGAGGGGAAGACTGAAGAAGAATTTCTTGAGGTCGACAGCTCTCTCTTGGGAGAGCAGGGAAAAGTTAGCGTAAGAATTGAGCATCTAAAGGGATTTGCAGACACAGAAAAAGTTCAGCAGCTTGTAAGAGAGGGAAATGTTGTCTTTCTGAAGATAAGAGAGCTGAGGGATAAAGATATAAACGAATTGAAAAGATGTGTTGACAGGCTTAGAAAAACTTGTTTGGCGATGAACGGAGATATAGTAGGAGTAGATGAAGACTTCTTGATAATAACTCCTGACTTTGCTAGAGTTTTCAGAGGAAAAGCTGCTTAAAACAATTTTATTTCCTCATTAACAAGTTGAGTTAAAATCCTTGTTAAATCATCTATTTTTATTCTTTTTTGCTCAGTACTATCGCGATCTCTGATTGTGACTGTGCTATCCTTTAAAGTTTGATAATCTGCTGTTATTGCAAAAGGAATTCCAGCTTCATCGCTTCTAGCATACCTCTTTCCTATTGAGCCGGTTTCATCATAAATTGCATCAAAATCTTTTTTGAGCATTTCATAAATCTCCCATGCTTTTTCAGGAAGCCTGTCTTTTGATACTAAAGGATAGACTGCTACTGTTATAGGGGCAATTCTTGGTGGAAATCTAAACCAGTCCCAACCTCTTTTCTTATCTTCGAAAAAAGAATAAAGCAATATCGCATAGATTGTTCTGTCTATACCGAAAGAAGGCTCTACTACGTGAGGAATAACTTTCTTCCCATTTTCAGTTATAGAGAGATCTTCTCTTGAATGCTTCATGTGAGATTTTAAGTCAAAATCAGTTCTGTAAGCATTTCCTACAACTTCCTTCCAGCCAAAATCAAACTCGATCTCCATATCAAAATTCCCAGCACTGTAGTGGGGCGTTTCAGCTTCAGTCATCTGCCTAAACCTCAAGGCTTTAGCAGGGATTCCCAATTTCTGATACCATAAAAACTCTTTTGCCAAAAAATATGCCATGAATTGGTTTGGCAAAATCTTCTGCTTTACAGCTTGCTCAGCTGTTATTTCTATTGGTTTGCCTTTTCTCTCTTGCTCCTCTCTTGTAAAAATTTTTATTTTTATATCTGCAAATCTATCAAAGTTTGGGCACTCATTTAGCTTTTCTGGATGAACAAAAAATTCTATCTCCATTTGTCTGAACTCCCTTAGCCTTATAAGGAAGTGTCTTGGTGAAATCTCATTCCTGTAAGAAATACCAACCTGAGCAACCCCAAAAGGCAATTTGGCTCGAGTAGCATTCAAAATGTTTTTAAAATTGACAAAAATTCCGGCAGCAGTTTCTGGCCTTAGGTATGCGAGATTGCCTTCTACTGGTCCTACATTTGTTCCCAGCATCAAGTTAAAAATTCTAACTTCGCTAAGTTCGCCTTTACATTTAGGGCATTTTATATCATTTTTTCGAATTTCTTCTGTCAGCTCTTCAGGATTCAGACCTTCAACAAATTTTCCTGTTTTTTCTTTTATAAGATCGTCTGCTCTAAAAGTTGACTTGCATTTTTTGCACTGAGCTAAAGGATCGATAAAATCTTTTAGATGACCTGAAGCAACAAAAACAGGCTTTGACATTATCGTGCAAGTCTCAACCTCATAGATATTATCAGTTTTAACAAAAAACTCACGCCAAAAATTTTCTATCTTTTTCTTCATCAAACAACCTAAAGGACCAAAGTCGTACATCCCGGCAAGACCGCCATAGATTTCAGAAGAAGGAAAGATAAAACCTCTTCTCTTCGCTACCGTGATAATTTTTCCTATGTTCATAAAAATCAATTGAAATTTCTGTAATTTATCTTTATTCAAATGCTTTTTACAACAACCTTAAACCTTTTCTTGTTTATTTTTTATTTGAAACCAGTTGCGTTTATTTTCCTGCAGAGAAGGTTTTCTGTATTTTGATTGATAAGTTATATTTTGACTCTGGCGGTTTGGTAAAATAGAAGAAAAATCGGAAAAATCGCAGAGGAAATAAAAGAGGGGGTTGGCGCTTGAGGTCAAGGCTTATTTTTAAACCATCCCTTCAAACTAACTTGTCTCCCAGCAGTAAAACTTTGTTGCAGTTTATCTATAGCTTTTTCAACTCTCTCCCTAGAAAAGTCGTGCTCTTCAACCATAAACTCTATAAGCTTTTCTCTGTTTGGCTCCTTCCACTCGATTTTGTACTTATCTGTGACAGGAGGTTTTAAAAAGAAGTTGTATATTTCTTCGGCTTCTACATCAGCCTCCCATTTCACGTTCTCTAAAACTCTTTCTAGAGTCTTGTGCTCTTTTACAAGCTTTAAAGCAGTTTTTGGTCCAACGCCCTTAACTCCTGGAGCATAGTCAGTGCCCACGAGAATGCCAATGATTATCAATTGCTTTTGAGTTACCCCTAAAGTGGAAAGTGCTCGATCTAGTTCAATTATCTCAGGCTTAATTTCTATGTAAGCCTCTTTTCTAGGTAACTTCCTTTTCCCTGTTATTGACAGATTTCTAACCAAACGAGGGGAGCCAAACAAAAGGCTATCCCAGTCTTGCGAGGCACTACACCATATATCTCCTTTAATTGCCATTGCTGCCAGTTGTGCTTCACCCTCGCTTTTTCCTTGTACCCATGGAACACCCATATAGTCTAGAAGTTTTTTCACATCTTCAATCATTTCGTCTGTTAGTTGCCCTGCTGCCTGTGCATATACTTTTGCTTCCTCCCCTCTTTTTAATGCTTCCTCCCATTTCTTTCTTGCTTCCTCTCGTTGCTCTTTTCGTTCTTCTATAGTTTTTTTCTTAAATTCTGGTATTTCTGGTCCATCGAAAACATAAACAGGCTTAATACCTGCTTCAATGAGATTAGTAGTGCGATAAAAAACACCAGAATCTACTGATGTAATTCTGCCTTTTGAGTCCTTAAGAGGTTCACCAGTCATTCTATCACGAATTATGCTAAGGAACTGGTAACTCCAATTTAGCGCATCCATTCCTACCTTTTTGCCAGAGAGGTTTTGGAGTTCTATTTCTTTAGTGGGTATAATTCCTGCTAGTTGAACACCCATCTAAACACCAGGTCGAACCATTTATTATTATTTTATTTATCTTTTCTTGATCAGATCATTTCTTTGGTGTTTAGTACGAGAGTTGTAAAAAAGTTACGCTATTACAATTAATAAAAAGTTAAAATAAGTTTAAAAAGTTCTACCTTCTCCTTCTCTTTGCTTTAGCTACTTTTCTCTCTTCTGCTCTTAACTCCCTCTCTATTCTCAGCTCATCCAGCTCTAACCAGACTATGAACAAGCCGAGAATGAACACTAGAGGAGGAATTATACCTTGCAGAATAATCCAGAACTCCATCAGAGTGTACTTGTATATCGTCCATGCACTCCCTACCATCAACGCAGCTCCTATGATTATTTTCACTATCGGATGCAATTCATCACCTAAAGATTTTAAGTAAAGAAGAATATTTAAACTTTAAGTATAAAGTGGTTTTGTGGTAAAGGGAGCTTATCAATATATAAGAGAGACCTGGAGAAAGTCAGAAGAATTAGATGAGATTCTGAAAAAAAGGCTTATAGAGTGGAGAAAGCAGCACACTGTAGAGAGGATAGAGAAACCAACTCGCTTAGACAGAGCAAGAGCATTGGGATACAAGGCAAAGCAAGGTTTTGTATTGGCGAGGGTGAAAATAAGAAAAGGTGGTAGAAGAAGAAAATTGAGGGGAAGAAAAGGGAGAAAGCCGAGCAAAGCTGGCTTGGTTCACTTCACTTCTAAACTTTCAAAACAAACCATAGCCGAAATAAAAGCTGCGAGGAAGTTTAAGAACTTAGAGGTGCTCGCTTCTTATCCTGTTGCTGAAAACGGTACTCACCACTATTTTGAAGTTTTGCTAGTAGACCCACACCACCCTAATATCATTAACGATCCAAAAATTAACTGGATATGTCAACCGCAGCATAGAAAACGCGTATTAAGAGGATTAACGAGTTCTGCTAAAAAGAGCAGAGGATTAAGATAGCCCTTTATGCTTCTGCACTTTATTAAAAATAGCGGCAATACAATTTTAATTATAAACTTTTTATGATTTGGATATTAAAAATTTAGAGGACAAAAATGCAAGCCTTTGACATGCACGTTCATTCGAGTTTTTCAGGCGGAGAGTCAAGTCTAGAGCAATTAGCATCCATGGCAAAGCAGTTAGGCTACAGAGGAATTTGTTTCACTGCTTATCCTATAAGCAAAAGAGAAGAGAGCATACTTAAGGCTGAAATCGAAAGAGTGAAAAAGGAGGCTGGGATAGAGATCTTACTCGGTTTTGAGGCAAGAAATATTAAAGAACTAAAATTTTTAGCAAAGAGGAGGGGGGAGTTTGACGTTTTGCTTGCGAGGGGAGGGGATTTAAAGCTAAATAGAGAAGCTTGTGAAACTCCAGAAGTTGATATTCTGACCCATCCCGAGTTTGAAAGATTAGATTCTGGATTAGATCATGTCTCTGTAAAGTTTGCTGCAAAGAATAACGTTGCAATAGAAGTTAATTTTAGAGAGATTCTGATTTCGAACAAAAAGACGAGAAGTATGATTTTAAAGAACATGTCTCGCAATGTAAAACTTGCAAAAAAATATCATGCAACAATAATAATCTGCTCAGGGGGGATATCTCACTATGAGTTAAGAGATCCGAAAGTTTTAATATCATTTGCTAATCAATTGGGCTTAGAATTAAAAGAAGCAAAAGAAGCTATATCGAAAACTCCTGAGAGTATAGTAAAAAAAATAAAAGAGAGGAGGAGTGAAAATTTTATAATACCTGGGGTAAAAGTGATAGAATGATCAAACTCATCAAAAGAATGAACAAACTATAAAAATTTTGAGTGGTTAGATGAGGGGAAAAAATCAATTGAAATTTCTATTGCCTACTCTTAGAGAAAGAGAAAGGTACATCGCTTTCAAGATAATTTCAGAAGAGCCTGTAGTATACGAGGACATCGAACAAGCAATATGGAACGTTGCACTTGACTTTTTTGGTGAGCATGGAGTTAGTAAAATGAGTATGTATGTGATTAAAAGCCTTTATGATATTGAAAGACAGATTGGTGTGGTTAGGTGTAATAACAAATCTGTTTCGCAAGTAATCTCTTGCTTAGGCTTGATTTCACGCTTAGGCGATACGAGAGTCATATTCAAAATATTAAAGGTTTCAGGAACAATAAAAGGATTAAAATTGTAGCTAAATTTTTAAAGCCTACTTCCAATAGTTATTCTATGCCAAGAAAATCTCCTAAAAACAAAATTATAATCGGGTGTCTCGAAGACCTATGTTATCCGAACACCACCCATACTCCACATCCGCAGCTGTAATTAACTGTTTACATGGAGACAGTCTGATTGGGTTTTCGACTATTCCATAGAATTCATCAAAAAACACATAGCCGAGGAATATACTGGTTTGTTGCGAATCTGGGAGGAGCAGGAGCATCGCGATTGGTATGGCATATTACATGTATTTGGGAAAAAAATACAGAGAGGCGGCGAAACTGTTAGGAAAAGGAGTACTTCATAGGATTCATAATTTTTCCTTGTTGGGCACTGAAGAAGGGCTACATATCTAAAGAAGAGCGTAAAAGACTAGACTATTGAGCAATTACAATAGGGATGAATGTTTCATCGGAACCATCGGAAGTGCACTCCCACAAGTGGTAAATAAACTATTTATATAATTCTTCCGTAGGATAAGTGATGGGAATGAAAGTGATTGGGCTAGAAGATTTGGCTGATAATTTCAGGGTTGGTTTAGAAGACGAATTTAGAAAAGAATTATCCAGAATTGCTACAGAGAAAATTGGCAGAAATACAGAGTTAGCTAAGATTTTAAAATGTAATACTAACACTATTTTGAATCTGAAGAAAGGTAAATCGTTTACAAAAATTTTTCATTTAAGGAAATTCAGAGATAAGCTCTGTGACCTTGAATAAAATAGAGAAGCATATAATAGAACTGAAAACAAGAAATAGAAAAAGGAGAATAAAGATTAAATTTCCTATAGTTGCTTCCCCTGAGTTGGCATCTGTAATAGGCCACTGCATTGGGGACGGAAGCCTAACTGAAAGGCAATTTAGTTTCTTTAACCAATCTAGAGAGTTGGTAGACGAAGTCACGGCGAATGTAAATGCAGCATTTTCTACTAACATAATACCAAAAGAGTTCAAAAAAAGTGGTGGATGGGAAATAGAGTTTCCTACCAATATAGCTAGGTTAATTTCATTAGCTGGTGGACCACTCGGAGAAAAAGTATTCTTGCCATTTAGAGTTCCAGAATGGGTGATGAACGGATCGAAAGAAATAAAAATCGCTTTTATAAGAGCAGTATTTGATGATGAAGGTTGGATCAAAATAAAATTTATTCGTCCATCAAGTAGTACGCAAAGAATGATTGGAATCAATATGAGTAAATGTGCTAAGTTTATCAATAACCATGTTAGGTTCTTAGAAGATGTTAGAAAGATGCTTTTAGAACTAGGTATCAGACCATCGAAAGTTGTAGAAATGGGCAAGACTGTAAACGGTATAAATCTTGGTTTTACTATATCAAATTTGAAAAATCTTAAAAAGTTCCTATCTGTCATCTCTTTTACCAATCTTACCAAGCGAAAACAGTTAATAGGGTGTTTGGAGGAATCGAAAAGATTTGATCAATTGTTCCCCGGCTTCATCCAAAGATATAAAGACTAATATTTAAAATAATATAAAATCAAAGTTATTTCAAGGAATTATGAGGTGAAAATAAAAATGAGGAGAAGTAATTGGTGATATCGTGTCCCCACAAATTTTACCTGAATAGAGAGGTAAGATGATAATCCTTCCTCTCTCGGAAATATGGGGTACGACCGAACAATAGCAGTTTTTTCTCCAGATGGTAGACTTTTCCAGGTAGAGTACGCAAAAGAAGCAGTCAAAAGAGGGACAACATGCTTAGGAATAACTTTCAAAGATGGGGTTTTACTAGCAACGATAAAACCAACAGCAAGCCTAATGGTATCTGAGACAGTAGAAAAAATATTCCAGATCGATGATCATGTAGGAGCAGTTGCCTCCGGTTTGCTAGCTGACGCTCGCGTATTAGTGAATCAAGCAAGAGTCAGAGCTCAGGTCCACAAGATAACCTATGAAGAGGCGATAGACATCTGGAGCTTGGCCAGGGTTATAGGAGACAGGATGCAGATCTCGACTCTGTATGCTGGCCTAAGGCCTTTTGGAGTTTCCCTCTTGATAGGAGGAGTCGACAAAACAGGCTTGCATCTTATCGAGTCTGATCCTTCTGGAATGCTCTACGAATGGAACGCTTATGCCATAGGAAGAGGAGGGGTGATAGCAAACAAGATATTAAAGCAGAAGTGGAAGGTAGGGATGAGCGAGAAGGAAGCAATAGAGCTTGCTTACGACGTGATCACAAAAACAGAGAAAGAGAGAAAGGAGAGTGCAGTAGACATAGCGATAATAAGGAAAGAGGAGAAGAAGTTCAGAAAACTTAGCGCAGAGGAAATTAAAAAGATTTTGAAGTGATTGCTTGGTTGTGAGCTTGGAGAAAGCTGTTACTTCTAGACTGCATGTTTTTGGAAAAAAGTATGAAATTTTGGTAGACCCTTATAAAGCATTAGAGTTTAAGAAAGGAGCGAAAATTAGCATTGAAGAGATTTTGGCCTATCCTGCAGTTTACCGCGATGTCAGGAGCACAGAGTGCGTTCCAGAGCAAGAGTTGCAAAAAGTCTTTGGCACAACCGATATCATCAAAATTGCTGAAAAAATCGTGAGAGAAGGCGAGCTACAGCTGACAACTGAGCAGAGGAGGCAAATGGTTGAGCAAAAGAAAAATCAGATAGCAAACATCATCGCAAAGAAGGGGATAAATCCACAAACAAACACCCCACATCCTCCTCAAAGGATATTGAATGCTATGGAAAAAGCCGGGGTGAATGTAGATCCTTTTATAGATGCTGAACTGCAGATCGAGAAGGTTCTTAAAGAAATAAAAGCTTTGATACCAATTAAATTTCAAAAGGTAATTTTACAGATAAAGGTATTGCCGCAGTACTCAGGAAGGATCTATTCGATCTTAAAGAGTTCAGGGACGATTAAAAGTGAGCAATGGCTAAGCGATGGCAGCTTGCAGGTGAGTTTAGAGATACTAGCTGGCATACAAGACGAGTTGTTTCAAAAAATTTCCTCGCTAACCCATGGTCAATTCGAGTCAAAGATAATTAAGAGGGAGGATATCTGATGGAGACAAGAGAGGTTGTTCTTCCAGGAGAACTAATAGAGAGAAAAGGAAGAAAAATCGGTAAAGGAGTTTATGCTGAAAACGATAGAGTTTTTGCCAAGGTCTTGGGTATACCTAGAATAGATGAAGATGAGGTCTCTGTAATACCTTTATCTGGAGTTTACATTCCCTCTGTTGGTGATAGAGTTATAGGAATAGTAACTCAGGTTGAGATCTCTGGCTGGAGTGTCGACATAAACTCTCCTTATACAGCCTTCTTGCCTTTGTCAGAGGGCGTTGATTTTTTTGTTGATGTGACTAGAACAGACTTAAGCAGGTTTTTTGATGTAAATGACGTCATTTTTTGCAGAATTTCAAGAGTGACAAAGAGCAAGATTGTTCAAGTCTCTATGCGCGACCTCGGATCGAGAAAGATGCGAGACGGGATAATAATAAAAGTAACTCCGAGCAAGGTGCCGAGGATAATCGGAAAGGGAGGAAGCATGATAAACCTAATAAAAAACAAAACAGGCTGTGATATTGTTATCGGGCAAAATGGAGTTATCTGGATAAGAGGAGAAAGAAAGGATAAGGCTATTGAAGCAATCCTAACAATAGAGAACGAGTCCCATGTAATTGGCCTGACAGAAAAGATAGAGAAGATGCTGGGTGGGTAAAGTGAAGACAAGAGAAAAATTGATTGTTGACGGCAAAAGACTAGACGGGAGGTTGCCAGAGCAATTAAGAACAATAGAGATGAAAACTGGTGTCGTAACAAGAGCAAATGGTTCTGCATTAATGAAATTTGGTAACACAATAGCGATCGCTTCTGTTCATGGTCCAAGGGCTTTGTTTCCAAGGCATTTGCAGGAGTCTGAGACTTGCTTGCTTAGATGCAGGTACAACATGGCACCTTTCTCTGTTGATGAGAGAAAATCTCCTGGCCCTGATAGAAGAAGTGTTGAACTATCAAAAGTCATCAGACTTGCTTTAGAGCCGACGCTATTCTTGGAGGATTTTCCTAGAGCGACAATAGATGTTTACGTTGAGATCTTGCAGGCAGATGGTTCTACTCGAGTTGCGGGAATAAACGCTGCTAGCTTAGCTTTAGCAGATGCAGGAATTCCTATGCGTGACTTGGTAGCTGCATGTTCTGTAGGAAAAATTAGTGGTACGCTAGTAGTTGATTTGACCGCTGACGAAGATAACAACTCTGAAGCTGACTTAGCCTTTGCCATGCTCCCTAGCAAGAAAAAGATCACTTTGTTACAGATGGATGGTATTTTGACAAAGGAAGAGTTGAACAAGCTTTTGAAACTGGCTAAAGATTCTTGCGAGAAAGTGTATGAGACGCAAAAGAAGGTGCTGAAAGAAAAGTATAAGAGGGTTGAGTGAATGGAAGAGCTTTATACTTTAGAGCTGATCGAAAAAGGAAAGAGAGTCGACAAGAGAAGATTTGATGAGTTTAGAAAAGTAGAGATAAAAGAAGGGATAATTAAAAAAGCTGAAGGTTCTGCTAGTGTTAGAATTGGAGAGACAGAAGTAACCGCTGGGGTAAAATTGGATTTCGGAAAGCCGTTTCCAGATAGCCCAGAAGAGGGAATGTTGATTGTTAATGCCGAGTTCACTCCATTGGCTTCTCCTGATTTTGAGTCTGGACCTCCAGGAGAGGATGCCGTAGAGCTAGCAAGGATTGTTGACAGAGGAATAAGGGAATCCAACTGCATAGAGTTAGAAAAGCTCTGCATTGCTCCCGCAGAAAAAGTATGGAGTGTTTTTGTTGATATCCATATAATAAACCATCAAGGCAACTTATTGGACGCTTCTGCTTTAGCTAGCTTAGTAGCTTTGTTAAACACGAAAATTCCAAAATTGGAAGATGATAAAATTTTGAGAGGAGAATTTGAAAGAAATTTGCCAGTTGTATTCAAGCCTATTAACATAACAGTTTGCAAGGCTGGAAACAGCTTGCTTGTAGATCCTAGCTTTGAAGAAGAAAAAATTCTTGGTGCAAAGCTGAGCGTTTGTGTGAGAGATGATGACAGAGTTTGTGCTTTACAGAAACAGGGGAACAAAGAATTAAGTTTAGAAGATATAGAAAAGATGATTGATGTTGCAATCGAAAAGAGCAAGGAGATTAGAAGTCTGATAAGGTGAGAAAATGTCAAAGAAAAGTTTGGCTAAAAAGATAAAGCTTGCGAGAATAGGGAAAGTTAAGATGGCTCCTAGATGGGCTGACATAAGAAAGCTTGGACTTAAAAGAGCTAGGACTAGAAGAATAAGTGTTGACAAAATTAAAAGATGGAGAAGAACTAGGCTGAGGATATAATGGAAGAAAGAGTTGTTACGATCAACTTGAGGGGAAAGCTTGTGAAAGCTCCTAGATGGAGGAGAAGTAAGTTGGCTTTGAAATTTTTGAGGGAAAGACTTAAAAGAATTGCGAAGACTGAAGTGAAAATTGATCCTTCGATAAACAAAAGGATTTGGTCAAAGGGAGAAAATCCTGCAAAGTTGAGAATCAAAATTGTCAAAATTGACGAAAAAACCTCAAGGGCAGAATTGATTTGAATGAAAGTCCTTCAAACAAATTTTCATGGAGACCATAATCTAGGCTTGTTCGGAGAGGCCTGTGATAGATTCTGCATTTTAGGAAACTTTGTCTCGGAAAAAAATAAGACTCAAGTTGAAAACGTTTTGAAAGTTAGAGTAATAAAACTAACTATCGCTAATACAGACTTTGTTGGTATGTTTTGCTGCTTTAATTCTAACGGAATTTTATTGCCAAAAATTGTTACTGAGAAAGAGATTGAGGAATTAAAAAAAATTAAAAAGGAGTTTGGCATAAATTTAGATGTTTTGAACTCAAGGTTTACTGCGATTGGGAATTTAGTTCTTTGCAACGACAAAGGAGCGATAATAAGCAGGTTGCTGTCAAAAAAAGATAAGGAAAAAATAGAAGATTGCTTGGGAGTTGAGAGCGGATACTCAAAGATTGCAGGAATGAGTATTGTCGGCTCCTGCGGCATAACAACAAACAAAGGCTGCTTGCTTCATCGAGATGCAAGAGAAGAGGAAATTGAAATTATTCAAGAGCTGTTAAAAGTAAATGCTGATGTCGGAACTGCAAACTTTGGTTCTCCATTTGTCGGAAGTTGTTCAATAGCAAACAGTAACGGCTGCTTAGTAGGCAAAAGCACAAGTGGACCAGAGGTTCAAAGATTTTTCGAAACTTTGGGTTTTCAATAAATCATCTAGTTTTCTTCCATTCGGTATACAAGCAATGGCCGCAAAACCATCTGTCCTTATGCTCAGCCAAAACGTAACCGTCGCCACATCTAGGGCAATATCTCCTAGTTCTTTCTATCTTTCCTTCTCTGAGTTTAAAAAAGCTACTCTGCTTCACTGGTTTGTGCTTCACTCTTTACCTCCTTTTTCTCCTTAATTTTTGGCTCTTTACATATCTTTACCTTTGCTATCGACTCGCTAACTCCTTTTTTTGTGAAAATGAAATCTATCAAAACTCTCTCTTCAGGAACAGAGTATCTAGAAGCCAGCTCTTTTATAAGCTGTTGCTTAGAAGGAGTCGCAGCTCTATCGTGCTTCAATTCTAGTCTTAGTTCCTTTCTCCCAAGAAACGGATTGTCCTTCTCTTCCTTAATCTCTATTTCCATAATCTCAAGTTATTGTTCGAGCTCAAAAGATTTGGCTTTTTAGGAAATAGAAAATCAAGTATTCTAGAGAATATTCTTGCCTTGGGTGGAGAATAATATTCTCCTAAAAGTTCTGATGCCAGCCTCATAATTGCTATACTAGCAGGGGAATAATCCTTATAAAGAATTGTAGGAACTCCTTCAGCTAAACTCTTCTGGACATTTTTGTCGAATGGTATGCTTGCTATTACAGGCAACTCTGTCAGCTCTTCCACTTCTGTCTCTGTTAGCTCGTGTAAATCATTTCTGACCATGTTCAAAACTATGCCTAAAGGTCTTACCCCCAGCTGCTTAACAACTCTGTAGCCCCGGACAACATCTGCTATAGCATTCATATAAGGTATTGTAACAAAGATGACCTCACTGCTAGCGCTCAAAACACTCATAGCCTCTCTTCCAAAACCAGGAGCAGCATCGAGCAAAGCTATATCTGTGTCTTCGATATTTTCAATAGAAGGCTTAAGCTGATCTATGTCAACGCCTATCAATTCTTCTAAAGACAGAGATGCAGGAATTATCTTTATACCGCTAAAGTGAAAATAAGTGGCTTCTGATAGATTTGCTTCTTTTCTCAAAACGTGATTCAGAGTTTTGTTATAGTAAAAAAGACCAAAACAAAATCCTAGATGAGAGGTTGTTATGTTGCAATCTATGAGAGTAACTCTTCTGTCAAATTTTGATAATGCAACTCCTAGGTTTGCCACCAAAGTAGTTTTTCCTACTCCACCTTTACCAGAAACTATTCCTATTGTTCTCAAAATTACCAACTATATATTTATTGTTTTGCTCTATTTTTATTGCTTCTATTCTCATGTTTTTTAACCATTCAGCGATAAGCTCATTAACCATATCCTTAATCTTTAGTCTCGACTCTGAGCATCTCACTTTAAGTTTTTGATGCAGGTCGTCATCAACTGCCACCGAAGCCATTAAACTTCAGAAGATGAGGAGGAAGACCTATAAATGAGCTTATCTAGTTAAACTTTCGTAAATTGATAAAGTCTTCTCTGCTGCTATATCCCAAGTAAATTCTTTTAGAACTCTTTTTCTCCCGTTCTTCCCCCATTTCTTTGCTTCCTCAAAATTTTTAAGAATTTCTTTTACCCCCCAAGCAATATCTTCAGGATTTTCTCCGTTAACGTGCACACCAGTTTTGTTCTCGCCTGAAGGAATAACTTGTTCTCTCAAGCCACTTACCCCAGCTGCTCCAACAACTACAGCCTTTTCCATCGCCATGGCCTCTAAACTTACAATACCAAATGGCTCTGAAATCGATGGAAAGACACAAAGGTCAGCCAAAGCATAATGTGTTATCCTCTCGCTCTCATCAACCCATTCTGAGCGAATGTTAACCTTATCAGCAATATCATGCTTTTGAATGTGAGCTATCAAATCCCCATACTGCTCCCCCTTCCCTAAAATTATCAACTTTGTATCGGGAAAATCTTTCAAAATGCTTGGCATAGCATGAACAAGATTGTAAACTCCCTTTACCCAAGTGAGCCTGCCAACAAAAAGTATAACTTTTTCATCCGGCTTAATCTCATATTTTTTTCTTAGTTCTTCCAACTTTCTTTTATCCACATTTGCTGGATCGTACTTCTCAGGGTCACACCCATTATAGCAAACAGTTATCTTGTTAGCAGGATAACCTAGAGAAGCCAAATACTCTTTCATCGAGTTCGAAACTGTTATAACATGATTTGCCTTATCACCCATGGTTTTTTCCAAGTGCTTAACTACTTCTGATCCACCACCTAAGCTTCTCTGTTCTTCAACAGAATGTATGTGAAAAGCTATCGGCAAATCTTTCAAATCTTTTTTTATAAGTAGGCCAGAGATTGAGGAGAGCCAGTCATGAACAGCAACGATATCAAATTTTTTCCCCTGTTTTTTTATGCAATCATTAACAAACTTCGTTGCAGAGAGCAAATTATAGGCAAATATATCTGAGAACAACCTTATATTCTGCCCCCACTTTCTCAGGTCTTCGACAACAAAAAAAGGAAATATATCGCTTGCATCTACTACGATCGGCCTGTGAATCTCTATACCATTCCAATTTTCTCTTGTTGGCAAGCTTCCATCGTTAAGAGTAAAGACCGTTACATCATGGCCTAGCTCTTCAAATTTTTTCGTGATCTCTATAGCATAAGTTCCTAACCCACCAACCAGCTTAGGAAAAAACTCCCAGCAAAAGACAGCAATTTTCATAAACTTATTTTATTTAAGCAAATCTTAAACTTTTTGCAACCTCTTCTGGCAAGGTTTCTACTACAGGCTCTTCGTTCATAAGCTCCATGAAACCTATGTCGCTAACATAGCTTTGAGTCAGAGTTGGCCTCGAAACTATCTTCAGATTTACTGGGAAATAGCTACCTATGTTTTTATCAATAGCACTGGAGAATATCGACATGTTAACGCTTCTCACATTTTTTCTCCAAAACATTTTGAATATCTTTGATAACCCATTTGACAAGTCTTTTATCTGTTTTTTACTTAGATCAGTAACGCTTGAAACCTTTTCGGTAAGTATCCCAGAGACTTGATTGTTTCTAAAAGGAGCAAAGTCTGTAACCCAAGAGAAACTTCCAGTCTCGCCGATAAATCTTTCTCTGCTCTTCTTTTCAGTTTTTATCAAACTCAGCCAGAAACTCGATTTATATTTTTTGTAATAAGCTAAGCTATTTTTTATTAGCAGGTCTGTAAAAAAAGTCGGCTTGTCGTCAAGAATGATCTGAAAATGTGGGTGGACTACAGAAGCAGCAGCAGGGGGCATAAAGTTTAGACTTATGCTCGGATATTTGAAACTTGGCTCTTTCCTTCTAGCAATTTTAAAAAATTCTATGCTATTTCTCAAAGAATCGAACAACAACTTTGAACTCAAGTCATTTAGATCTATAAAATGTTTTTTTGAAGAAAGGACAACAACAGCATGAAAAACGCTAAAGGGGTAAAGATTTGGAAAAAGAACTGATTCATTCAAAATCATCCTTTCTTTTATGTTAACAAATTTCGGCGTAGCTTTGAATACGTTATCTTGACAAAATGGACAACCTTTTTTTGATCTTTCTACGACAGCCTTGGTAGCCTTCCCGTCTTCTGCTAAACCAGGGTGAGCCCTCTTTACTCTGTTGATGTTTATCCTGCACCACTTCTTTGTTAAAGGATCTCTTCTTAATTCAATTTCTTGCTCATCGATAGCGAAATTCAACAATGGATTTCTGAGTTTTGCCTTTAATGTTTTTTTCTTAAAAATTATCATTAAATCATTATAATAATTTCAAAGATAAATTAAATATCAATGAGTATTTTTAGAGCCTATGACTTAAGAGGGATTTATGGCAAGGACTTAACAGATGAGATAGCTTTAAGGGTTGGTAGAGCCTTAGGAACTTTCTTGAGAGGGAGTGAGACTGTTTGCATAGGCTTCGATACAAGATTTTCTTCCAAAAAAATTTTTGATTGTTTTTCTTCTGGCTTAGTATCTACAGGCTGTGAGGTGATTTCTCTTGGTTTGGTTCCGAACCCTATAGTTTACTTCTATGCATGGGAAAACAGAATTTTTGGATGTTACATCGGGGCGAGCCATAACCCTAAGGAGTGGGGAGGTTTTAAGATGATAGAGCCTGATGGTACAAGCTTTGTAGAAGACGTGGAAAGAGTGGAAAGAATTTTTAATTCTGGAACCTTTCTTAAGAAGAAAGGAAGGTTGGAGAGAGATAAAAATGCGATAGAAGAATACAAGAGGTTCTTTCAGAAAAAATTCGGTATACTTAAAAACAGAATTGCTGTTGAATGCTTTGGTGGGGCTGGAGTAAAGGCAGTAGACATTTTCAAAGATTTTGGCTTAGAAGTAATCAGCTTGCACGGTAAACCTGATGGAAATTTTTATGGATTTGAAAGACCAGAACCGAAAGGAGAAAACCTTAAATTTCTAAGAGAAACTGTGAAGAGGGAAAAAGCTGAGTTTGGTGTTGCTTTTGATGGTGATGCGGACAGATCGGTTTTCGTTGATAACAAAGGGAGGGAGCTTAACGGCAGTGTAATGTCTTCTATTTTCATAAGGGAAATTCTCGAAAAAAGAAAAGGCAAAATAATATTAACAGCGGATTGCGCGAGTGAAATAAAGAAAATTGTTGAAAGCTTGGGAGGAGAACTGATTTGGTGGAGAGTTGGCCATGGTTTTATAGAAAAGAAGTGCTTAGAGGAAAAGGCCCTGTTTGCAGGAGAGCAAAGCTCGCATTTTTATTTTAACGAGTTTTATCCTTTCTCTGATGGTATACTGGCAACTCTATACTTAGCGAAAATTCTCTCGAGAGGAAAAAAGCTATCAAAACTTGTTGATGAGCTCAAACTACATCCTACTGAGAAATTGTACATTAACGCTGAAACAGATGAAAACAAAATCAGAGTGATAGAAGAATTGAAAAAAAGTTTTCCAAAAGCTATAGACATAATGGACGGGATAAAAATTGAGCTAAACGACATAGAATGGGTTTTGATAAGAGCGAGCCAAACTCTACCAGAAATAAATCTTTGTGCTGAAGGAAAAAACAAAAATAGATTAAAGGAAATTGTCCAGAAATACTCGAAGCTCATAAATCAAAAATTGAGAGCGATCAGATGACTGATGTCAGTGTCATAGGGGATGTGAATGTTGATTTGCTCTCTTCACCTATTGTTTCTTATCCAAAAAGAGATTTTCAGACTTTAATTCCCTCAATAAACTTACAGATTGGTGGAGGGGCTGCAAACTTTGCCTTTGCGATTTCTAGGCTTGGCTTAAAAACGAGATTAATCGGCTTGGTCGGAAATGATATCTTTGGAGAATATATTGGTAGAAAAGCAGAGGAATTTGGGATTGAAAGTAAGATAAGAAAAACAAACAAGGAAAAAACAGGCATAACAGTTGGTATTCAACTTGAAGATGGTTCAAGATCTCTTCTAACTTTCAGGGGAACAAACTCTTTGCTTTCAAAAAAAGATTTCAAATTAGAAGATATAGAAGGAAAAGCAATTCACATAGGAGGATACAACTTTTTAGACAAACTAAGAAAAGATATTTATAAAATTGTAAAATATGCTAAAAAGAAAAAAATGCTGGTGAGTTTAGAACCAGACATAAAAAGCGGAATAAGGTTTGGCATTAAGGATTTAAGAAAAATTTTGAAATTCGTTGATCTATTCTTTCCAAACAGAAAAGAAGGAGAGGTTTTAACAGGCAAAAAAGAAAAGAGAGAAATAGTTAAAAGCCTATTAAATCTTGGCTGTAAAGTTGTCGCTTTAAAATGTAGAGAGAAAGGATGTGTTGTTGGAAGCAAAAACAAAATCTTTACAATAAAAGGAATTAGAGTAAAGGCCATAAATCCGACTGGAATTGGTGATATATTCAACGCTGCTTTTGTTTTTGAATATTTGAAAACAGGAGACATAAAGAAGGCAGGAATTTTTGCAAACGCAGCTGGTGCTCTAGCCATAACAAAAACAGATGAAAGAAGATTTGCAAAAGAAGAAGAAGTAATTAGGTTTTTGAGAAGATGGAAGACAAGATGAAGGGAATTTTGAAAATGAGCAGAAAGGTTATAAGAGATTGCTCCCTTAAAAATGGGGCTATAGTTGCTTCGAACATCTATGATCCAGCTTATCCAAAAGGTGTTAAAAATTATTATTTTGTTTGGCCTAGGGATGCTGCTTTTGTCTGTGTTGCTTGTGATATGCTTGGATTAAAGAAAGTACCTGAGAGATTTTTTGACTGGTGCTGGAAGGCTGAGAAATTCGAAGAAAGAGGGGTTTTTTACATGAGATATTATCCTAACGGGAAAATGTACGGAAGACAATTTCAACCTGATCAAACTGGATCACTGCTTTGGGCAATAGAACATCACTCAAAATACTGGAGCACAAGAAAATTTTCTGACTTGGTAGAGAGAGCTGCTGATGGAATTTGCTCTTCTTGGAACGGCAGATGTTTTAGAAGATGTTATGACCTTTGGGAAGAGAGGGCTGCTTCACCAAGAAAAGGAGAGAACTTTACTTATTCTTTAGCGATGTGCGTAAAGGGCTTAGAGTCTGCGATCAAGCTAATTGAGCAAAAAAAGGAATGGGTTGTGTGCAGAGATCAAATGAGAGGTGAGATCGAAAGAGCTTATGATAAAAATTTTGGATATTTTGTAAGGAAGTTTAATGGAAAAAAAGATTTTGCTATTGATTCTTCTTTGCTGGGCTTGGCATGGCCTTCTGAAGTTATAAAATTGAATGACCCTAGAATGGTATCGACTGTTGAAAAAATTATTGAAGTTAATGAGACGGAGAATGGAGGTATAATGAGGTACAAAGGCGATAGATATGCTGGATTTTTGAGAAGGGAAGTAGCTGGGGCATGGCCTATTTTAAACTTTTGGTTGTCGATTTATTATTCTAAATCTGGAGATAGAGAGGAGGCTTTTAAGTATTTTAACTGGGTGATAGAAAGGGTAGAAGAAAAATTACCAGAACAAATTAAAAACGGTGAGACTGCTTCAATAACTCCTTTGGCCTGGAGTCATGCAATGTTTATTATTGCAGGAAAATTTTTGAAATTATTTTAAATTTTTTCCCAGTTAACCTACCAATTCTTTATAAACATTCAAAGTATGTTCAGCGATCTTATCCCAATTGAAAGCTTGTTCTGCCGCTACTCTTCCATTCCTGCCTAGCCATCTTGCTCTCTCGAAGTTTGAGAAAAGAGTTTTTATTCCCCAAGCAATTGAATTTGGACTTTGATAAACTCTTAAGCCTGTCACATCATGCCAAACAATTTCTCCTGCTCCTGTTCCATGTGTAGCAATTACAGGCTTTCCACTTGCCCATGCTTCGAGAACAACGATACCAAAAGGTTCATTCCTGCTTGGAACAACAACGCAATCACAAGCCTTGAGCAAATTTATCTTTTCATGCTCAGGTATATAGCCTGTAAATCTGACAGCATGAGCGACATTTAATTGCCTAGCCCTATTTTCAAGGTGGGATTTCATGTTACCATCGCCAACAAAAACAAATTTTGCATTTTTATAATCATTCAAAACAGCTGGTATGGCTTCAAGAAAGAGGTCAGGCCCCTTTTGATACGTCATCCTTCCTATGAACAAAGCGACGGGATCCATTGGTCTAATTCCGTACTTTTTCTTGACATCGTGCCAAGGGTCGAGAAAGCCGTCAAAGTTGTGAAAAGAGATACCGTTGTGAATAACCCTCATCTTCCACTCTGGAACGCGATGAATCCATTGAGTTTCTGCTCTCATTGTTTGAGAGCAAACAATTACTCTATCTGCGATATAAGTACCGTACCATTCTATATTTTTTATATCCGCAGCCCTACCGTCATGAAAAGTATTTCCATCCCTTCCGAATTGATTTGAGTGCAGAGTCCAAACAATTTTTTTGTTTCTCGCTTTTTTTATCTCATCTAAAGCATTAACAACATGCCAGTCATGTCCATGGATTATATCAAAATGTCCAGAAACATTCTCTGTTTCAAAATAATGATGAACCATGGATTTGCTCATGTTGCTCATTTCATGGACAAAATCAGAGCTAAAGCCAAAAGGACAGCGATGATAGTGCACTCCATCGATAACTTCATAGATCTTTTGGTTTGGACCTATTCTTGTAAAGACATGAACCTCATTTCCCTTTCTTTGTAGAGCAGCTGCAAGCTCAGTCACATGAACTGCTATTCCTCCAACTGCTATGGAGTGCAGAGATTCCCAAGAAAAAAGCCCTATTCTCATCTTTCGACCTCAGATATCTACTTAAAATTATCTGCAAGCGATATAAATATTTTTTCATACTTCATCCATTTTTCTATTCGCAAATTCTATTGCTTTTTCTCCCTGGTCAAACCAAAAATCTGTTCCCCAGTATACGTAGCAAGAAGTTTCAGCGATGAGCAAAGCTCTTTTAACCTCTTCCAGCAAACTTTTACCTTTCAGCCTTTCTTTAATGGAGTGAAATCTCTTACTCAATTCTTCAATTTTCTTTACCATTTCCATTCTTCTTGTTCCTTCTAGCCAAAATTTATGTGTGTCAACCCAAGAGGCACCAAAGATTTTAACCTTTATCTCACTCTTTATATCAAACTTTCCATTCTTCTTGTAGAACTTATCTAGAAATTCTGAAACTGTTAAAGAGCCTATGCTATTATTAACCCTTTCTTTAAAAAATGGGACAAAAGTCTTTGGGAAGAACTCGTTCATCATCACATTCCCGTTCTCTCCATCGCAAGCAGGAACTAGCAAAGCAGGTTTTTTGCTCTTAAAAATTTTTCCAACATGCTTAGCTTTATCGTAAACTTCTTTTGCTTCGCATCCAGCTTGCTGATCTATTATATAACTCGGGAAACGGAAAATGACTGGGATGGCTTGATCTTTTATTTTTAGCATGTGTGGTTGACAAGCTACCTGAATTCTTTCCTCATATGACAAATGCTCATAGCCTTCAACAGCTTGCAAAGGTAGAATTAGCCATTCATAACCTGCATCATTTAAAACTCTAATTAGCTTTACTAGCTTATCTTCAAAACCTGGTATTCCCAATTCAGGAAGCCAGAAACCCTTTACTCTTTCTAAAGCCTCCCTTCCAAAAATTTTTTTATAAGTGGCTTGCCATTCCTCGATCTGATAAATCCAATCCTCTTCGGGAGTCGCAGGAAAATAGCAGTGAGAATAAGCTGTGCCAGCAACTTCGATAGAAGAAGAAAATTCGTTTAAAACTTCTCTAAACAGTTTTATAATATCTCCGATCCTTTCTCCTTCTACTTCTATTTCATCAAAAACTTTATTTTTTCCAAGCTCCACCAAACTCTCCAGCAAAACTCCAGAAAAATCAAGCATTATCTTTGGGTCATACCCCTCTTTTTTTAGTTGTTTCACATACTTTGCAGGATTCTTGTAGGCTCTTGCAATAAGTTTACCGTCCCAAGCTTCTCTTGAATCTTTTGATAGAAGCATCTTTTGCAAATTGCTAACAAGATTTTCTTCTTTGTTTGCTCTTAGCCAAACTAATGGCTGATGCATGTGAAGCCATGGCACATAACAGGCAATCATATGTTTTATTTTAGCTCCTGAGAATTTTAAAATAGTGGAAAGATGGATTTCGGATATGCATTGAAAGAATCTAATGGTGAGTTAACTGTAAATTTCAAACAAAAGGTCGTAGGTTGGAAAAGACTTGCTTCTGAAATGGTTGAAGATAAAGTGGTTCTTGACTTGAAAAATGCTAAGAAAATGATAGAAACTAAACGCGAGCCAGTAGTTTATGAACAATATAATTTATGGAAAAGCATCGATAGATTTAAAGAAATTTTTAAAAAAACTAAAATTGCATCAGATTTAACGCTTCTAAACTTTGGTGTATTTTCTACTTCAAATGAGGGGGAACTATTTTCAACATATGGACATGCGCATGAGACCGAATGCGGCGAAGCTTATTTTGTTTTAAAAAACAGTTGCTTCCTTATTTTAAGTGATAAGAAAACGTATGAAACTTTTATACTACATCTGAAAGAGGCTGACTACCTGTTTATACACCCTAAATTCTTGCACAGAACTGCATGCGACAAAAAGGATGTTTTATTTGCCACATTCTACCCAGAATTAGCTGGGCATGATTATAAGATAATTAAAAATAGGGGATTTCCTTTTCATGTATTTCGTTGCAAAAATAGAACGAAAATCGTGAAAAATCCAAAATTTAAAAACAGTAGATACGAGCTAATTGAAAAAGTTAAAACAAGAGTAAATCCTATAAAACTTCTTGAAAGAAATCCAGAAAAATTAAAAGATATTCTAGAAAATCCAGAAAAATATAAAAAGATTTATTTTATAGGAAGATGAAGTTGATAATATGAAACCTGAAGAAGTTTTTGGTGTGAACGCTGGCAAAGTTTGGAGTGCTTTAAAAACAAAGGGATCTTTGTCAGCAAATGCTAT
The DNA here is from genome assembly GCA_030017875.1 of Candidatus Aenigmatarchaeota archaeon. GTDB lineage: Archaea > Aenigmatarchaeota > Aenigmatarchaeia > CG10238-14 > SCSR01 > JASEGQ01. Next base: position 25,534 of record JASEGQ010000001.1, on the reverse strand, counting down.
AGCAAAGGAAACTCAGCTCAAGCTTAACGAGGTCTTCGGTGCTCTAGGCTGGCTAGGAAGAGAAGGAAAGATATGTATAATAAACGGCAAAAGGGGCACGCTATTCAAACTGACAGAATAAGTCAGAAGTTCGGAGAAAGAACTATCCTGTACTCTCTTTGATTCTCACTATTGTATTTCACGTTCAATTTACTTCCTATTCTCTGAATAAGAAAATCTACAAAGTCATTCCCTATCCTCTTTCTCCTTATTACCCTAAATCCTGATGGCAAAGAAGGCGAGAGTGTTATCGTGCCGTTTAAAGCATTTATTCGCATACCAAGCATGAATTCGTCTATGCAACGGACAATTAAAGCAGAGCTCCAGGCTTGCAGACAAGCTCCTGGCTCTTGACAGAATTCCTTTGAAAGCATCACATCGTTATTTTCAGAATTCCATGCTTCCCCTATTGCTCCGACACAATTCTGATTCAAATTATTGTAAAGAATTTTCAAGTACTCTAAACCTCTTTCAGGCCTTTTATTCTTAAACTCTGCACAAGCTACTAAGGCTGTGAGCCAACCCCAAGCGCTGCCGGTGTGATAGCCTGCAGGATCGTATTTTAATTCGTTTTTAGATATTGCTCTCACTCCGAATTGAGAGGTGAACTCTTCACTCTCTATTCTCTCCAAAACTTTTTTTGGATTCTGAGAAATTCCAAGTATCAACGGAAAGATAGAGTTTATTGTCTTTGTTTTGTCTCTGCTATTTAAACTAATTCTGTCAAAATAGAAATTATCTTCCTTATTCCAAAACTCTTTTTCAAACTTTTGCTCGATCCTTGCTGCTTCCTCTTTTATTTCTCTACCATTGTTCCAAAGTATTTTTACTAGGCTAGCTCCGAGCTTAAGCGCTGTTATTAAAAATGCCTGGGCTTCTACTGCTTTAATCCCTCTATCTAAAGTGTCCATCCACGTTTCCCTATCTCCGTGCTCTATAAACCCATCTTTGTCTGAATCCTTTTGTTTGAGCCAATCCAAAGCCTTGAAAAAGTTTTCTTTGATCTCTTTCAAAAAAGAAACATCGCCAGAGTTTATCAAATAATGATACAGAGCAATTATCCAAAGAGGAGTTGCATCTATTGATTCATAATCCCTATGGCCACTCAAATAAACAACATTTGGGATCTCCCCTTCGTTTGACTGGAATTTTGCCAACGTTTTCAAAGAGTTCCTGGCGGCCTCAAAATTTCCTATGTCAACAACAGCAGGAATGGTCCAAGCCAAGTCTCTACCCCAGAATTGAGTGAACCAAGGAAAGCCAGCAAAATAGCCATAGCCAAGCTCTGAATCAAAAGAGAGCTTTTCCAGGTCAACAACACTCCATTTAAAGAGCTCATTTATCTCATTCATACTAGTTTCTAGCCTGCTGTTAAACAAAAGCTTCTGATAACTCCTTTCCTTTTCCAAGAACATAGAAAATATAGAGCTTTTGATTTTTTCCAAGTTTGAAAAAGCCTCATTTTCGTCTTTACCCAAAGAAAAAATGAACAGGACTTCTTTTGTTGATCTTGGCTCTAAGGCAAAGCCTAAAGAATAAATACCTGGAATAAAACACCTTTGCTCCTCACCAGAAGGATGATGGTCTTTGTAATACTGCTTTAGTAGCAAATCACCAGGAGGGGAGCTTCCGAAAACTATTGAACCTTTAGGAGAATTTATTATAACCTTCTTTTCTCGAGTCTTTGCCTCGTATTCTCTGTCATGCCAATTCTCTTCTCTTTCTCTTATATTTGCCGCAACTTCCAACTCAAGCTTGACTTTCTCTTGCTCGTTTGAAGAGTTTTGAACAGATAATAAACAGATTAAAGATGGAAAAAATTCAGGGACCAAAAGAAATTCTTTTATGTTTAGATTATCTACCGAAAAGTGATGGCTTGCATCAATTTCGCTCAATTCAAAAGCATGGCAGCTCGAAGGAGATAGCCATTTATCGTTTATTTTAAATGCAAAATACTCCAAGAATTTTTTTGAGCCTTGCCACAAACCTGTCCACTTTGTTTTAAATCCTGTATCACAATAGCGATAAAAGAAAGACTTTTTTCCTGATAGAATGTAAGAGTGTTGAGAAAGTTCTTTTGCTAGTATTATACTCATATATTTTTATTGGTATCCAAAATCATTAACTTTATTTAAGCTGATTACTAAATAGAATAGAATGGCTTCGATAAGTCTTAACTTTCAAGTTCATCAGCCTTTTAGGTTAGCAGCCTTTCAACCAAACGGTAATATAAGTAACCAAGACATTTTTTCCCATTATTTTAATCACGGCTTGGACAAATTGGTTTTCGATAGGGTAGCTAACAGATGCTATTTCCCGACTAACAAAATAATCTTAGAGCTAATAGATCAACTTAAACATGAAAAAAGGAGGCTTAAGGTTTCTTACTCAATTAGTGGAGTTTTTCTCGAGCTTTGCGAGATGTTTAACAAAGACTTACTAGAAAGCTTTAAGCAATTAGCAGAAACTAAGTGTGTTGAATTCTTAGGAGAAACTTATTATCACTCTTTGTCTAGCTTGTTTGAGCATAAGGGTGAATTTATTGAGCAAGTCAACATGCATAAACAAGCAATTAAAGATTTGCTGAACTTCAAGCCTAGAGTTTTTGTTAATACAGAGATGATTTATAACAACCTGATTGCAAAGATTGTCGAAGATTTGGGATTTGAAGCTATTTTTACAGAAGGAACAGAAAGAATTCTTGGTTGGAGAAGCCCAAATTATGTTTATTTGAGAAAGTTCTGCTTTCCAGGCGATCCTAGACCAGAGAAAAGAATTAAAGTTCTTCTGAGAAATTACAGGCTGAGCGATGATATTGGCTATAGGTTTTCAGCAAAGGACTGGGATGAGTGGCCATTAACTGCAGATAAGTTTGCAGCATGGTTAGCCGCAACTCCTGGCCACTGCATTAATTTGTTCATGGATTATGAAACTTTTGGTGAGCACCAATGGCAAGAATCAGGAATTTTCTGGTTCTTAAAAGCTTTGCCATTTGAGATATTGAAGTATGAAAACTTAGAATTCTCAATTCCTTCAGAGGTTGTTAAAAAACATGAACCTGTAGGTGAAATAGATGTTTTTGAACTATCAACAGTATCTTGGGCTGATATGGAGCGTGACGTTTCTGCATGGCTTGGTAACAGGATGCAACAAGTTTGTTTCGAAGAATTGAAAAATCTCGAGCAGATTGTTAAAAGACTAGACAACAAAGACCTGACAAAAATTTGGAGATTACTACAGATAAGCGATCATTTGTATTACATCTGCACAAAGTGGTGGAACGATGGCGATGTGCATAAATACTTTTCCTGCTTTCCTACACCTCAAGATGGATTTGCAAATTTCATGGAAATAATTTCTGATTTGAAGGCAAGAGTTATCACTGAACTGACAAAAGGGAAGAAGCTGTAATCTATTTAAAATAGCCTTTCTCGCTCAGATCTTCGATTTTAGAGGTTTTTAGGTCAGATCTGTCTATTTTGGCTTATTTAGCATGAAGGAGTTCTATTTTGCCTTTTCATGTGAATTCATCGGAACGGTACTCCCATAGGCTTTTAAATAGCATCATAACACAATTGTCTACAAAATAAAAAAGTGGTGAAAATGAAAAAGAAAGAAGTAAAAATTCAAAAACTTCGTGAGTTGTCTTTAGAGAAAAGAATACAAATACACAAGAAAGCTATGAAATTTCATAAGGAATTGGGATTGGACTCACAAAAAACTGCAAAAGATATAAATGGATATCCTACTAGAAAATCAAGAGACATACCAATCCAAGAACGAATAAATTTGCACAGAAAAGCCTTGCGACTTCATCAAAAATTTGCTTGGGGCAAAGTACGTATAGGAAAAGCATTAAACCTAAATCCTAACACAGTTGAAAATTGGATTCACAAAGGAGTTAATCCATCCTCTCATTTTACTCTCTTTACACCAAAAATAAGTAAGGAGATTAGCTATGTTATCGGAGTGGCATTTGGAGATGGGAGTGCTACTAAAACAGGATACATTCACTTAACTTCAATTGATAGGGAGTTTGTTGAAAAATTCGCTCATTGTATGACAAAGATTTTGGAGAAAACTTGCCCAATTCGTGAGTCAAATGGACTGCCTTATGTTTGGATTGGATGTAAACTTCTCTGTAATTTTCTGAAAAAACAGCTTAGTTATTTAAGGCTATTTATAGAAAATTTTCCTAAGGAGTTCATTCAAGGTTTTGCAGATAGCGAAGGTTCACCTAATGTAACCATTTACAAAGATAGGGGAAGGGGTCGTTTTGATGTAAGGGTCATTGTTGCGTGTAATACTAATCGTGCAATTTTAAAATATGTACAAAACTTATTAAAAAATCATTTTAACATAAAAAGCAACATACCAATAAATGTTAGAGCAGGTACTGTCCGTATATCTAAAGGGCATATAACTAGGACTACAAAAGATGCTTGGAGACTAACTATCGATAGGTTTCCCGATACAATAAAATTTGCAAGAAATATAGGTTTCAGCATAAAGCGTAAACAAGAAAAGCTTATAGATGCTATAAAAGTGAAACAAAAATATGGGCGTGGACAGGAAGCAATTCACAAATGGTTAGCTATGTATCAAAAAGTTGGAAGAAAATGGATCAAAAGGAAATAAATAAGAACTATTTTAAGGATTGAAACCTATTTTTAAGTTTTCTCATTACATACGGAAGAGTTGTATATTCCATCTCGGACAATGGTAAACGATGGGGTTCAAAAGGACCGTGTTTCCTGATATAATCCATAACTTCATTACATTTTTGTCTAGCTAAATCGAAAGCAGGATCGTCGAAAAGATCGATAGGACCAATGAAATTACCACCATTAAGTTGAAAGCCAAGAGCAACTACTCTAGCAGGAGAATCGAATCTTGTTGGATGAGCGTCCTTTAAACTAACCGCCATAACTGGGACATGATGCGATCCTCTCATTCCTCCAGCAATCAAAGCAGGAAAGGCAAAAGGTTCTAAAATTTCACCTACAGCTGGAAAGCCACTTTGGCTCCTTACCATCATTACAGAGTCATCCTTCCCTCGATAACCACCTGCTGTTAAACTTAATTTCTCAACTGATGTAACAGCAGCTATTTCATTGTCAGAATTTCTTACAACACTTTTAATGCAATATTTTGATGGGGCGCCTATAAAAACTAAAAGATCGTACATTTCATTGGGGCATTTAAATATAATTTTTTTGTGTTCGATTACATCATGAACTTCGAAACTGAATCCATCATGTAATTTTGGATCTATTATCAAGCCAGGAGTTGTAAAGGGATCGGCGAAAATCTTAAATAAGTATAAATTCCACATACCTGCTTCCGCTTTATCAGATAAAAAAACTACTAGCGGTTCCGATTCTCTCTCAAAAAAGCTCATCTCAGCTACTCCGGGACCCATCCCTCTAATATTGCCTGAGAACGCTGTGGAGATCAGGTCTTGCCCCGCTCCATAAAGTTTCATACCTTTAGCAACTTCTGTACATTTCATAAAAGTGTCGAAGGCTAGCTTGTGAATTTCTGGATTTTCAATAAACTTTTTATGTGAAAGAAGTAGACAAAGATCATCTCCACAGTTAGTAACAAAGAAATCTATTAACAAATTTTCATCTTTTGCTCTTTGCAAGCATTCTTTAGCGGTTTTTATCAAATCTGGATGAACTCTTCCATGGCCAGGATAAGAACCTATATCAGCTTTAATCAATGAAATGGTAATCTTTTCTGCCATATTATTTATTTCGTTTTTTATTAAATTAATTTATGGAACTTCCTTTAATACTCGTAAATTTTAAGACTTATGTTGAAGGAACAGGTAAAGGGGCCTTAAAGCTGGCAAAAATCTGCGAGGTTGTGTCAAAAAAATTCAATGTAAATATAGCTATAGCACCTCAGTTTACGGACATTCGACTCATTTCAAGTAAAGTAAAAATTCCGATCTTCGCACAGCATATAGATTACCAAGAACCTGGAGCTTTTACAGGCCATATCTCAGCTTTGGCAATAAAAGGATCGGGAGCTGCAGGGACTCTGATCAATCACTCTGAAAGAAGGTTATCTTTAAAAGAAATAAAAAAGTGTACTGAAATTGCAAAAAAATACGATTTGATTTCTGTTGTTTGTTCTGATAGTTTGATGAAAGGTAGAAATATTGCAAGGTTTGACCCTGATTTCATAGCTTATGAAGACCCGCTGCTTATTGGAACAGGAGAAGCTATATCAAAAGTAAAACCGAATAGTGTAAGAAATTTTGTTAAAACTATTTCTAGAATTAATCCTGAAGTTAAAGTTTTGTGTGGAGCTGGGATTACTTCAGGGGAAGATGTTAAGAGGGCAATAGAACTAGGAACCAAAGGGGTGTTAGTTGCTTCAAGCATAGTAAAAGCTACAAATCCAAAAAAAGTTTTGATTGAATTTGCGAAAGCAATTCAGGAATAGATTTTTTTACTCTCCTCAATAAGGATTCTCTTAAAGATAGCTAGGATTAGGTCTCTCTTGCTTTGATTTCTATGCAGAAATTTCATCAGTTCGCCGAAAAATTCATCGCTATTCTTGGCATTAGACAATATGAATTTCACCAAGATATTTTTATGTGCTAACGTCATTTCAACTCAAATAATAGAGGGATGATTAAAGATTTAAGAATTTGTTGGATGCTCTATAAATAGGCATGGTTTCAAATCCACCCCTTGTATCACATATACTTAAATCTTTATCGTCCATTTTTATAAAAAGAATAAATCTTTTACTATTCAGTTAAGAATAGGGAAAATCATGCCAGAAATAAAATTGGGAATACCTGAGAAAAAGGAAGAAGAGAAAATAGATGAAAAGGTTGTTAGCTCTATGATAGAGGCTGCAAAGACAAGCTCAGAGGCTGCAGAAAAACTCAGCGAGATGCTAATGGGTTCTATAGATAAAGAAAAACTTAAGAAGATGATCGTTGAGCAAGCTCTAAAAGACCCTGAGCTGAGAAACAAGATAATGTTAGAGCTGCTTAAAAACTTGTAAGCTAGTAAACAATGTCAAAATACTTGAACTCACCTTGGTATTCTTCTTTCTCTATTTCAAAATTCAGAACTTTTGCTCCTCTCGGCCCTTTTTTCAAAAATTTTATTAGCTCATTAATTTCTAGTTCATCGCCTTCTGCAACAACCTCAACTCTTCCGTCTGGCAAATTCTTAACCCATCCTTTTAATCCTAGCTTGTCAGCTAACTGTTTTGTGTAGTATCTGAAATTAACTCCTTGTACAAGACCAGAGACAAAAGCATGAACTCTTACTTTTTCCATATTTCTATTTTTTTTGCTGCATCTTTAAGTGCTTCTACCCCAGGCATCGGTTTTCCTGAAAGAAAGGCGATCAAAGCTCCACCACCTAAGCTTACATGAGAAAAATAGTTTGGTTCGATCCCAACTTTTTCTATTGCAACTAAGGTGTCTCCTCCGCCTATTAGAGAAAACCCTCTTGAGTTTGCTATGGCCTGGAGCAAGAGCTTTGTACCGATTTCAAACCCTTCCTTCTCATAGACCCCGGCAGGACCTTTCACCACAATTGTCCTAGCATTTTTAATGATAGATGCATATTTTTGTGCTGTTATTCTTCCTATATCGAGCAACATCGAGCCAGCGGGCAATTCTGCTATTGGAATCTCCTTTCTTCCTCCATTCATCTCAAACGCAACGTCTACTGGAAATTCTATTTCAGTCTCGTATCTTTCGAGCAATTTTTTTGCTTGTGGTATTAATTTAAGAAAACCCTTTTTTTCAAAAAAATCTAGAGTTGCTTTTCCCAAATCGTATCCTTTTGCTGCTAGAAAAACTTCTCCTACTGTTCCGCACGTCAAAACTTTTTCTATTGATCCTGGCTTGTTAATAAACATATACTCGATTATATTCAAGCAATCATCAGGCTTGGCTCCTCCAAGAACAAAGACATTCACTCCTAGAGGATCTAATGCTTTTTCCTCGGAACTCAGCTCTCTCTCCATCACCCTCCCTACGTAGCTAGGCAGAGCCTCTGTAAACCCTACTATTGAGGCATGACTTCTATGAGAAGCAGAGAAAGCATCTAAAACAAAAATGTCTGCTAGCTGAGCTAGATTTTGAACTATTTGGCTTTCTAGATGCTGCTCAGGAGTCTTCTCCTCAGTTTCATCATCTAAAAACCTTACGTTATCTAGCAGGAGAATTTCTCCAGGTTTCAAGGATTTTATCTTTTCTACTGCCCTTTCTCCTATGACATCTTCAACAAACTGGACCTCTTTTCCCAAATGTTTCTCTAGTAGCTTTGCATGCTGATCCAGATGAATGAAATCTTGATCTCCCTTTCTTCCTTGATGAGCTAAAACAACAACTTTTGCTCCTTTGTCTGCTAGCTCTTTAACCGTCTTTGCATGCTCCCTTATTCTCTCAGAGTCTTGTATTTGCCTTGTAGAAACATCATAAGGAACATTTATGTCTACTCTCACCAGAACTGTTTTGTCTTTAACCTCAACATCATCTAAAGTCAAAAAATCCTTCATCTTTACACTGCCCTTATTAACTTGCAACCCAAGTCAACTTCAACAAAATGATTTGCTATGCCTTCTCTGTAGGCTGAGCATTGGTTTTCTGGTTGGTTGTCTATAGCTTCTCTAGGTGAATGAGCAACATCACAAACCCAGTCTGGATATTCGGGTATAGGATTAAGTAAACAGGGCCCTCTTTGCCAATCGGCAATCTCAGTAGCATTGATCACTGCAATACATTTTTGAATGCAAAGTTCTGTTGTCTTTTGTTTAACACCTTCTGGAACTAAATAAGAGGGTAGAAAGAACAAGACTAAGATAATCACTAAAAATACTATTGGCACTAACCAATATTTTTTCATTGCAAATTTCATTTAATCCCAAGCGATTTATTCGTTTTCTCTATACACTTGAATTTATCAGTTTCGATTCCTGTCACTGCCCTTATCGCATCGATATTTTCTGGAATCACTATCCCCTCAGAGTGAACAGCATGAATCCAATAGAATCTGTTTCCTTCTGCTGTAACTGATTCTTCCCAAACAGCAACCTCATACATGTCGTATCTTGGCCTACACAAGTCACGATATCTCTCAATTATTCTAGAAGTAGCAGAATAGCCGTTAGCAGCTTTTAACAGAATGATTCTTCCTGCATCCTCAAATGCTCTTTTTATCTCCTCGCTTGTAGCTTTTCTTCTTAGTTTACCCGTAATAAAGTGCGTATGAGCTAAAGTTGAAGGAACCTTACAAGCCATTGTTTTTATATTAATATGAGGCATCACAGTCTGCAAATCAGGTCCTTGATGAGAAGGAATATGCGTTTCTGGAACAACAGCATTTATCGGCCCTGACATTTCGTCCCAAGGGTCTGTTGCCCTTCTAACCAAAACTGCAAAAACTTCTTCAATTCCAAATCTAGCATCTAAAGCGTGCAGGGTTCTAACCAAGGAAGTTGTGTTGCAGCTCACCACTCTAACAGCTTGAGCGTTCAAAGCCTTTTCGTAATTTGCAATCGTAACAAAGCTAATTGGAGCAACGTCTGCTTTTTCTCCACCTTGATACACAACTTTAACTCCTTGCTTTTCGTATAGTGGTTTATTTTTCGCTCCTATTCCAGCTGGTGTGCAATCAACAACAACATCAACTTGCCCGGAAGCAAGCAAATCTTCTAATAAGCCGTGAACATACATTCCTGCATCTCTCATTTTTTGCATACCTTCCTTGTTGCTAGCATACAAATCAGTTTTGAAAAGAGGACCCTCTGGCTCTAATACTGTTCTTAACCAAGAAGTTGCAGCAACGTCTGATATTCCGATGAGCTTCATGTCGTTTTGTAGTTTAACAGCATGAGCAACTCTTTTTCCTATTGTACCTACACCGTTAACAACGACTTTTACTGTCAAAATATCACCTATTTAAATTAGTTTTTTCTGATAATAAATTTTGACTATGCTTTTTATAGAGATATTGCTCCAATTTTTCAAAAAGTTGTTTAAAGCCAATTCTCTTCTCTAGCAAAGGAATTGCCATCAAAGTATTTCCGGTAAAAGAGCTCTGCTTCTGTAATTATAACTAGCATCAGTCCAAAAGAGAAAACGCTTCCTGCCAAAAATCTAGAAAAGCCAACACTGAAATTTCCCAAATCATAAGAAACTATTGTTGAGAGCTCAGCACCAAAAGCAATGAAAACTCCGGCAAGGAAAGCCAGGGCAAACATTTTTCCCAAAGGTAAATTAGCTTTTTTTATACCAATTTCAACTACTTGCTCAGCTATCTCATCTGGCTTTTTGAATGCCATTCTCTCTTGATTTAATTTAAAAAACATAGATAATATTTTTTATGGAGGTAGTTAGGGCGAGTATTCTTAAGAAAATCTATAAGAAAAGAGATCCGTGGAGTCACAAATATAACTTTGGCCATTTATTAGTGATCGGCGGGAGCAAACACTACTCTGGCTCTCCTGCACTTAATGCTCTGGCAGCTTTAAGAGCAGGTGTAGATTTAGTTACAATAGTAGCACCAGAAAGGGCAGCAAATATCATTGCTTCCTTTCTTCCAGACTTGATAGCTTATCCTTTGAAAGGAGATTATCTTTGTGGTGAGCATTTAGACGAAATAGTAAAGCTTACTCACAACAAAAATGCAGTTGTTATTGGCGGTGGCTTAACAAGAGAAAGAGAGGTTTTGGAAACTGTGGTCGAGTACTTGGAAAGGATTGATTTACCCTGCGTGATAGATGCTGATGCCATTCATGCAGTAGCAACAAAAAAAGAGGTTATTAAAAATAAAAACGCAGTTTTAACCCCTCACAGCCACGAATTTCTTGTACTGTCCGGAATTCAGGTAAGCAAAGATTTAAGCCAAAGAATTAAAGCTGTGAAAGAAACCGCAGAAAGACTAAAAACAACAATCCTATTGAAAGGCCATGTAGACGTCATTTCTAATGGGAAAGAAGTTGCTCTGAACAAAACTGGTTCTCCATTTTTAACTAAAGGTGGAATGGGAGATACACTTGCTGGAATTTGTGGAGCATTATTAGCAAGAGGTAACGATTGCTTTACCTCGGCTTGTGCTTCTGCATATATAAACGGGCTGGCTGGAGAAATTGCTGCAAAAAAACTTAGAGAAAGTATAACAGCTACAGATCTTATTGCTTCTATTCACGAAGCCATAAAATTTTAACTATTTCAAGATAACTTTCAAGTGAAAGAATGATAGAATCTTACGAATTCGGTAGAATTGTAATAAACGGCAAGGAATACACAAATGATGTAATAATCTTCCCGAACAGAGTGATTAATTGGTGGAGAAAGGAAGGGCATAAGCTGCAGGTAGAAGATATCGAAGAAATAACTAAAGTAAAACCAAAAATTTTGATTGTTGGGACAGGATACAGCGGAATGATGGAAATTGTGCAAGAAGTTAGAGAATATCTTAACTCAAATAAGGTTGAATTGAAAGCTGATATTACTGAAAAGGCATGCGAGATGTATAACAAATTTTTCAAAACAAAAAAAGTTGTTGCTGCTTTGCATTTAACTTGCTGAATTTTAGAATTATATATTTAAATTTATTTTTCCAATTTACACAAATGAAATATGACGTGGTTGTTGTTGGTGCTGGTTCTGCAGGCTGCATGGCTGCTTACACTTCTGCCAAAAAGGGCTTCAAGGTTTGTTTGATCGATGCAAAGTCAAAAGAAAAGGTTGGGGACAAGATCTGCGGTAATGCCTTGGGCTTTCATCATCTGGATAGAATTGATCTAAAAATTCCTAATGAAGTGATAACGAACAAAATAAATGGAGTAATTATTTATTCTCCTAGCCTTTATTTCTGGGACGTACCCTTAGGAGATTACGTAGGCGGAATGCTCGACAGAGTGGCATTTGGCCAGTATCTTTTGGATTTAGCAATCAGCGCCGGAGCTGAACTGAAAGAGAAAACAATTGTCGATGAAGCAATCGTTAAAGAGGACTTTGTGAAAGGTGTGAAAACTCGCTTTGGTGAGGAAATTTATGCGGAGATCGTTATCGATGCGAGTGGACTAAAATCTTTGATCAGACGAAAACTGCCAGCATCTTTAGGCATAGAAACCGTGGAAGAAAAGGATGTTAACCTTGCCTACAGGGAAATAAGGAAAGTTAGGCATGAGCTAGAAAAATGCGAGATGTATTTAGATCCAGACAAGTTTCCGGGCGGATATGCCTGGTTATTCCCACAGAGCGATGATAGCGTTAACGTGGGGTTAGGAGTTCAGAAAGTAGAAGGATTTCCTGACCCAAAGGTTAGGCTTTATGAGACTGTCCTTAAAAAAGATATGTTCAAAGGATCTGAGGTTTTGGAAGTAAACGGAATTAAACAAGCTGGTAGAATGGACGTACCCACAAGAAGGCCTTTAGCTTCCCTTGTACGAAACGGCATAATATTCGCAGGAGAAGCTGGAAGTGTTGTTAACCCGATAACAGGTGGGGGGAATGGGCCAGCGATTGTGACGGGAAAGTTTGCTGGCGATACAGCATGTGAAGCTTTGGAAGAGGGCGATACAAGCGAGGGAGCTCTTTGGTCGTATAATTTAAGACATTACACGGAAAGAGATGGTTTTGGCCTGAGATACAGTAGGTTGGATGCTTTTCGCTTTCTTCTTCAAAGCGTTACTCCAAAAGATTTGGACTATGCTATGAAGCGTAGGATAATAAAAGAAGATGACCTTATTACTCTGTCAACAAAAGGAGAGCTTAGATTAAATATATTTGATAAGACTGGAAGGATCATTAGAGGTCTAGGAAGACCCAAACTTCTTGATAATCTTAATTATATAAAAAATGTTATGGAAGAAATCAAAACCCATTGCTTAAACTATCCGAGTTCTCCCTATGGTTTTAATGAATGGAAAGGAAGAACAGATTCAATATTTTCCAATTTGGAAAAAATATTCAAGCCATATGCAGGGAAATAATTTTAAAACTCTAATTCTTTTTCAGCTAGTTTCTTAATTCTTTTTGTTCCACCTAATTTTTTTATAAAGTTGGCAACCTTTCTTGGAACAAGATCTTCCCATTCTTCGTCTCTAACAATTTTTTCCTTTATTCTTGTTCCATTGTATATCTCCAGCAACAAAAAGTTTGGCTTTCTTACTTCCTTAATCCCAGAGAAGCATCTCTTTACCCATTCACTTCCAGTTATTACAACATCAAAATCTTCCATCTCCAAGATCTGCTTCACCCACTTCTTATCGCTCTCGACATCTGGTATGCCGATAACCTTGCACCTAACTCCTGCCCTTTTGATCATCTCCACTCTCTCTTCAAAGGAAAACGGGTTTTTCCATGTGTTGCTCTCGTTTGAACTACCAATCCCGATTACCAATTCATCAAACTTTTTCATCGCCTCTTTTATCGCGTGCAAATGGCCTTTGTGGAACGGCTGCGCGCGAGTGATGAACAAAGCCTTAACCATAATAATTTATTACTCAACTTAAGAAATTAATTTTATGGAAGCGTCTATTGTTCCTTATGACTGTATAATAATCGGCGCAGGCCCTGCTGGGATAACTGCAAGCATATATCTGGCGAGGAAAAAACTCGATGTTTTGGTTCTATCTCAAGATCTGGGAGGACAAGCCTCTCTATCTTCTTCTATTGAGAACTACCTAGGATATAGAATGATCACAGGTCCTGAGCTTGTTAAAAAGTTTGATGAACACATGCAAACCTTTGGTATAGAGTTAAAGCATGAAAGGGTAAAGGCTGTGAGAATAGAAGGCGAGCTCTTCTCTGTAGAAACGGACAGGTACAATTATCTAGCAAACTCTGTAATAATAGCCTCTGGGAAAACTCCTCTTGCTCTTAATTGCCCAGGAGAGAAAGAGTTCATCGGGAGAGGAGTAACTTATTGCGCTATCTGTGATGCCCCTATCTTTAAAGACTTACCTGTTGTAGTAGTTGGTGGAGGCAACTCTGCTCTGGACGCTGTTTTGCAGTTATCGAAATTCACGAAAGAGATTTATTTAGTCAATATTACACCAAACCTCGGAGGGGATGAGATAGCAAGAGAAAAAGTAATGAAGCTTCCATACGTGAGAGTTTTTAACAATTGTAAGATCGCTTCTATACAGGGAGATACAGTGGTGAGAAGTGTCGAGGTTCAAGACATAGTTACAAACAAAAGATTTAAGTTGGAAGTTAGAGGTGTGTTTGTTGAGATAGGTTTGAAGCCAGGAACAGACATAGAGCTTCCAGTGAAATTAAACGAGAGAAAAGAAATAATAGTTGATAAGGATTGCAAGACTTCTGTGCCTGGAATTTTTGCTGCTGGTGATGTTACTGATACAACTTACAAACAGATTATTATCGCTGCAGGAGAGGGAGCAAAAGCAGCTCTATCAGCTTATGAATATCTGAGAAGCAAGAAAGAATTCTTGAACGGAAAGTACAAGTGATTAGCCTACGTACAAAGCATACCTTCCTGGCTCATTCACCTTTAGCATCTTTGCAACTTCACTCTCTATGCTAACTATAACAACCAAACCCTTCCAACTCGTTGATAGGTTTGTTGATTTGCAGACTGGGCAAGCTTGCTCTGTTGTGAATCTCCTACAATTTCTACAAACTTGTGTTCTCCTAGCCATTATTTACCCTTCTTTGCTTTTTTCTTTTCTTCCTCTAACCACAAAATGTTGCCCAACCCGCTCTGCCTCATCGTTAAGCCGATTTTGTTTTCCTCCTTTCCAAAACTAACAGCAATAACCCTTGCTCTTACCTTATCACCTTCTTTCAAAGTTCTCTTCGTTTCTTTTCCAAGAAAAACAGCGTTCTTGCTGTCATAGCTAACAAAGTCATCCATAATCTGAGAGATGTGGATCAAGCCATCCATTGGTCCGATCCTAACAAAAGAACCAAATTCTGTGTTGTCAATAACTTCTCCGTAAGTGAGCTCATTTAATTCTGGCTTAAAAGTCAAGAGCTTAAAAGTTGAATTGTAAAAAACTCCTGGGTCGCCAGCTACAATTCTTCCTTCTCCAACTTTTTCTACAGAAACAACAGAAAGAATTACTCCAAGCCTTGGATCTACCAAACCTTCAAACTTATCTGCTATACTTTCTCTTACAGCGTCCCTAACTTTCATTTTAAGCTTTTCGGGAGGAACCCTTATCCTTTCTTCAACTGTGAAAATCCTATACATATGATCACTTTATTCTTTTTAAATGCAAGCTTAAATATCATACTAAAGCATACACGACAATCAAAGGAGCAAAAACAGATGCACTCAGAGCCATAACAGTTATTAAAGTGTTAATTGTAGGGCCAGCAGTATCTTTAAAAGGATCTCCTACTGTGTCGCCTATCACTGCTGATTTATGGGCTTCTGAACCCTTGCCACCTAAAAATCCTGCTTCTATATATTTTTTAGCATTATCCCATGTTCCGCCAGAATTTGCCATAAGTAATGCAAATATGATTCCTGTAAAAATACTTCCTCCTAAAAATCCTCCTAGGGCATGCTTTCCAAGCAAAAAACCAACTGCGATAGGAACAACTATCGCAAGAACACAGGGGGTTATAAGTTCTTTTAGCGCTCCCTTAGCTGCTATGTCAACACATTTAGCATAGTCTGGTTTTGTTTTTCCTTTTACCAAACCAGGAATTTCCCTGAACTGCCTCCTGACCTCTTCGACCATACGAGAGGCGTTCTTTTCAACACCAAGAATTAATAAAGCACAAAGGAATGGTGGAGTTATCGCACCAATAAAAACACCAACTATCACGTATGGGTTTATCAAATCTAAACTTTTAATCCCAACTAACTCTGAATATGCTACAAAAAGGGAGAGAACAGTTAAAGCTGCTGCACCTATAGCAAAACCTTTTGTTATTGCTTTTGCAGTATTGCCAGCTGCATCTAATCTATCAGCTATTCTTATAACTTTTCCTCCTAACCCTGACTGTTCAGCTATGCCTTTTGAGTTATCAACAATAGGGCCATAAGCGTCCGCAGAGATTATCATTCCGACTATCGATAGCATTCCTACAGCAGAAATAGCAACGCCATACACATTACTAACACCATAAATTCCGGCAAGATACCATGAAGCTAGGATGGCAGCGCATATCCCAATTACAGGAGGGACAACACTCATCATTCCATATGAAAATCCTGATAAAATGTTTATCGCAGCTCCTGATTTTGCAGCTTCTGCTGTTCTTAAAACAGGAGTTCTGTCTATCGAAGTAAAATAGTCAGTTGTGATTCCTATTATCATACCAGCAATTAACCCGGCTAGAGTTGCAAAAAATACACCTAAACCCCTATCTCCAATTCCCAAGGAATAAACTAGTAAAAACGTAAGAATTGTGAAAAAGAGAAAAGTTGAAAAAGTTCCCCTGTTCAAAGCTGCACCAGGGTTATCCCTTTTAAATCTAGTAAAAAACATTCCAATTAGTGAAGCAAATGTGCCAATTGCTGCTATCAGCAAGGGAAGGACAACAAAAGTTACCCCCATTGTAGCTCCTAGTATCATCGCTGCTACCAAGCAAGCGATATAAGAGTC
Source organism: Candidatus Aenigmatarchaeota archaeon (assembly GCA_030017875.1). Lineage (GTDB taxonomy): Archaea > Aenigmatarchaeota > Aenigmatarchaeia > CG10238-14 > SCSR01 > JASEGQ01. Next base: position 8,920 of record JASEGQ010000001.1, on the reverse strand, counting down.
GATCAAGTCTGCACCCATTCCAGCCACATCTCCAACATTATCGCCAACATTATCTGCAATGACAGCTGGATTCCTTGGATCATCTTCCGGTATGCCTAGTTCTACTTTACCGACTAAATCCGCGCTGATATCAGCAGTTTTTGTATAAATACCTCCACCAGCTTTTGCGAATAGGGCTAGAGAAGATGCACCAAAGCTAAAACCTAAAATTACATCAAGATGCTCTGGATAAAAATAATAAAGTATACTTACTCCGAGCAAAGCCATTCCAACTATAGACAAGCCAGTTATTGCTCCTCCGTAAAAGCCAACAGAAAAAGCTTTTTTTAGGCTTTTCCTAGCAGCATTTGCAGTTCTTACATTTGCTCTTACCGCAGCAGCCATCCCAAAAAAACTTGCTATTGTTGTGCAAATTGCTCCAAAGATATAAGCTAAAGCTACGTTAAAGCCAAGCAGAATTCCAATAATTATTGCCATGACAAAAACAAAACCAGCTAGAGTAATGTTTTGCCTTTTGAGATAAGCATCTGCACCTATTCTTATCGCTTCAGAAATTTCTATCATTTTCTTATTTCCTCTATCCTGCTTGTTGATGTAGTAAAACAAGTATATGGAAGCTGCGATTGAAGTTATTCCTGCAACATGCGCAATTAGCAGCATTCTCTCTAGCCTATAGCTAAATGTTTTTTTGCTCTTAAATAAATCACTTTCGCTTTAAAAGTTTTTAACCTTTTTCTTAGTTCTTTGTCATTAGTCGCAACTATACAGTTTTCGTCTGCAACACCAAGGATTGCCTCATCTGCATTTTTTGCTTTAGACCTGATTACTTTGATTTTTTCCTGCTTCAAAAATTTTAGGGCAAGTTTTGCATACTTGCTATCTTTTCTTTTTGTTTCACCTATTCTATTCAATTCACTAACCACAGAGTCTAAAGTCAAAAATTCTAAAGACTCTCCTACAAGATTTTTGATTTCGTCTAAAAAATCAACCTTAAAAAAGAAAGAGCTAATCAAAAAATTTGTGTCTAGGATTACTTTTCTCATATAAAAGCTTTGAGTAAAATATTTAAATAACGGTTTCGAAATTAAAATAAGGTGAATAAGCAGATGAAAGGTGTATCCGCGGTAGTAGCGACTATTCTTATGCTGATGATAACAATAGCGCTGGCAGGGATGGCATTCCTTTATGTCTTTGGTTATTGGACGCTGAGAACTGCGAAACAGCTGACTTTTACAGGAACCCCTACTTGTCAGGTAGATTCTGGCGATGATAGCATAGCTATAGTTGTACAAAACAGTGGAACGGCTGAAATTACACAAGCAGAAATAACAGTTTACAGAGGCACAACTATTGTAACTCATTCGCTAGACACAACACCACTAGCGCCGTACAACTCAACCGTATTGAGGATTACAGACAACTGTGTAGACCCCCCAGGTACAAGAATGTGCACTTATCATGTAGTGTGGCCTGGCGGTTCTACGGATCTTTACGCAACATGCTCAGGATAAAATCAGCAAACAGTACCAGAAGCTATTAACCGCCATCTTCCAGAAACTTGTCTAGAAATAACTGTTTTTTCGCCTTTCTCTGCGCAAACAGGAACTTTTAGCTTCAATTCTATCACATCTTTTTTTATTGAAGTAACGCTACCAATACTTCTCGCTGTTCCCGTATTTATCATCAGCTCCTCATTGATTTTTATCGGAGCTGTAGCCTTAGTCTCTTTAGAGCCGACAACCCTTTCGAGCAACTTTACCTCTATGCTTAGGCTCTCCCTTGTTTCAGGTAGCTTTCCAGGAAAACCAACAACATTCCCGACTAAAGAATCTGATTTTGTTAGAAATGGGTCTAAGCTTGTTAGCACACCTAGCAAACCTCCTGGCCCTGCTTCCTCCAGATCAATCCCAGCCTTTTGCAGCCCTTTTACCTCGGTTAAAATCGGCTTATAATTTGCTCCAACCTTTATCCCAGGCCTGATTTCTATTTTGTCACCAATTTTTAATTTACCTTGAACTATCGCTCCTCCTAGAACTCCTCCCAAAAGCTTCTTTGGCTGTGTTCCAGGTTTGTTGATGTCAAAACTCCTTGCTATTAACATCTTCAGCTCCTTTGTTTCATCCCTTTTAGGTGTTGGTACAAACTTTTCAATAGCTTCGATAACCAAATCGATATTAACTCTTTGTTGAGCCGAGACAGGAATTATTGGCGAGCCTTCCAGGATCGTAGTCTTAACGAATTCCTTTATCTCATTATAATTCTCTAAAGCTCTCTCTTCACTAACAAGATCGATCTTGTTTTGAACTATCACCACATTTTTTATCCCAACTAACTCTAAAGCAGCTAGATGCTCGCGAGTTTGAGGTTGAGGACACTTCTCGTTTGCAGCTATTACAAGCAAGGCGCCATCCATCAGAGCTGCTCCTGTCAAAACTGTAGCCATTAAGGTTTCGTGACCAGGAGCGTCAACAAAGCTTACTGTTCTTAAAATTTCACAGTCAGAGAAACAAATCGGACACTTCTCGCTTGTGCAATAATGCCCATTCTTACATCTATAAAAAGTAGCATCAGCATAGCCCAACCTTATAGTTATGCCTCGTTTCAATTCTTCAGAATGAGTTAGGGTTAATTTACCTGTCAAACTCTCGACTAGAGTTGTTTTACCATGAGCAACGTATTCGGTTGGCTTATCACCAATGTCCGACCATTCCGATGTTAACTTCTGGAATTTCCTTTTGGCTTAACTCTTCAAGCTTCTTTTTTAATTTCCTCCCCTCCTTTTTCTTCTGTTTTTTCTTCAACTCTCTTTTCTTCTTTCGGCTTTTCCTCTTTTTTCTCTTTTTGTTTAATCGGAACTAACTCCTCTATCGGTTTTTCTCCTTTTTTAACAATCTTGACGTTTATCTGAGCTATTGCCTCCGATATAGTGTTTCCACGAACTGTCTTTCTCCTTCTCTCTCCTTTTAGTCTCGGGTGAAAGCAAGGTGGAGAGGTTAGCAGAACTTTTTTCCTTCCCGGTCCCTTTACTTTAGGATGCATTGGAAAACCGTCTCTGTCTGTTCCACCAGTAATCTTCAAAGTGTAGCCAGGCAAACCAATTATATCACCATTAAATTCCTCTCCAATACTTTTACCGATCAAACCCAAAGCCATGCTCTGATCTATCTCTAGCTGATAGGATTTCCTCTTTTCTGGGTCGTTTATAACAAACTTGAACGTTGGAACAAAAACCACCTTTTAAAATTTTAATCGCGTTATTAGTTCTTAAAAGTATTTATATCTCTAAAATAATGATAACGCTATGTTACTAGCTTGTTCTTATTTTTGTTTATTTTTTTATCAACATAAATTCTAAGAATAAAATTATAGGTAAGGAGTATGGAAGAAAACATAATTGATCCGTTCGGAACAAGCATAATAACGGATTATTCTAAACTTTTCACTCAACTAGGTTTACAACCAATAACTGAAGATATATTAAGAAGAATAAAAAACCCAAGTAGATATTTGCGAAGGAGAATAGATTTTGCCCATCAAGATTTTGACAAATTTTTAGCTTCTTTTGAAGAGGGGAGACCGATAGCTGTGATATCTGGAATAAAACCAACAAATGAGTTTCACCTGGGAAGCAAAGTGACTGCCGAAAAAATAATCTATTTTCAAAAAGAGTTTGAGGCAAAAGTTTTTTACTGCATCGCTGATTTAGAAAGTCTGGTAGATAACCAAATACCTTTAAACGAAGCAGAAAAAATTGCTATCGGTAATGTGGCTGATATCCTTGCTTTAGGCCTAGACCCAAAGAATGCATATATTTATAGACAATCTGAAGAAAAAAGAGTCACAAACTTGGCTTATTTATTTAGCAGAAGAATTACACTAAGCCACATGAAAAATCTATATGGAGAGAGACATCTCGGCTTATATTTTGCTGCTTTTACCCAAGCAGGAGACATCTTACTTCCTCAACTAGAGGATTTTGACGGGCCTAAAAATGTCTTAGTTCCGATAGGCTTAGACCAATCTCCGCACATTTTCCTTTGTAGGGATATAGTAGAGAGAGTTAAAGACGTATTTCACTTTTTCCCGCCCTCAGCAATTTATCATAAATTCTTTAGGGCTTTGGACGGAGAAACCAAAATGAGCAAAAGAGATCCTATGTCTGTTTTATTTTTAAATGATGAGCCCGAGTTGGCTAAAAGGAAAATAATTAATTGTGTTGATGGTGGAAGAAAGACAGTAAAAGAGCAAAGGAGACTCGGTGGAGAACCAGAAAAATGCGTTAACTATGAGCTCGCTTTATTTCACTTTGTTGAGGACGATAATAAACTGAAGAAAATCTATGAAGAGTGTAAGGCTGGAAAGAGGTTGTGCGGCGAGTGCAAAGAAGAGATAGCAGATATCGTTGCTGAGTTCTTAAAAAAACACCAAAAGAAAAGAGAGAAAATGATGGATATGGCAAGGAAGCTCTTACAAAAATGAGTTACTGTTCTGTTATCAAAATTTTTATTATTCTTACCAATCCAGCATGAAAATATCTTGCCTCATATCTCGTTGCTTTAAAATTATAATTTAACCATCAGAAAGTTTAAGAAGAGATAGAATTTAAGGAATAGTATGAGAATTTTGAAATACCTATCTATTCTTGAAAGAGCATTAACCCCAAACCACCCTCTTCATGCTCAATGGTTTATAACAAGAAGATGCAATTACAAATGCAAGACCTGTAATGTTTGGGAAGCTCAAGAAAAAAATGAAATTGGGCTAGAAGAAACTCTTTATGGCTTGGATGTACTTAGAGATCTAGGAGTAGCGGAAATTACTTTTTCTGGAGGCAATCCTCTTTTAAGGGATGATATAGGAGAGATTCTAAGATATTCCTCGAAACATTTCATAACAACCATATATGATAACGGAAGCATGATAAAAAAGAGGATTGAAGACTTAAAGTACGTTGATTTTGTTGCTATATCCTTAGACAGCCTCGAAGAAGAAAAGCAGGATTATATAAAAGGAGTAGAGGGAAGCTTTAGGGATGCAATCGAATCCGCAAAATTGCTGAGAAAGGAGGGAATTAAATTCGCGTTCTCTACCACAATTTCCAACTTAAACTTAGAAGAAATAATTCCTATGGTAAGATGCTTCGAAAGAATCGGCGTGCCTTTTAACTTAAGCTTTATTGGTTTTGACTACAATTCTGATTCCCTTTTTAGTTTTGGAAAGAAAGTTGATGAATTTGTTATTAAAGATAAAGAGAAAGCAGTGAAGGTTATTGAGGAACTTAAGAATTTAGGGAAAAAAGCTCCGTTGCTTTTACCTTTAGAGAGCTTGGACGAATTAGAACATTACATTCAAACAAGAAAGAGAAAGCACGCCTGCGGGGCTTTAAAAAATTTTTTGATGTTAGACCATTTAGGAAGGATATCAGGTTGTCATCTTAAGGAACCTGTTTCGACAATTTACGATATTAAAGATTTTTGGTATTCAGAAGAGGCAGAAAAAATTAGAAGGGAGAACGAAAGATGTAATGCGTGCTCATACATATGCTACCTCTCGTACTCTCTTCCACTTCGAGCTTTTGTTAGGCCACTTTTAATTGGAATTAGGACTAAGAAGAAATATTGAAGTTTTAATTGTTGATATTTGTAATTTTTAATAAGATTGTATGATAGCAAAATACAGACTGACTGAAGAGGGAAAGGGGTATTTAAAAGAAGGGCTACCTGAAAAGAACCTCGTTAAGCTCCTCAGCTATTTGAAAAAGCCCGTTACATTAGAAGAGGCTAACAAAAAGATAAAGAACTTTCACATAGCTCTAAAGTGGGCGATCGAAAAAGGGTGGGTAAAAAAGGAAGACAAAAAATTAATTCTTGTTAAAATTCCTAAAAAGATCGAAGAACAAGAAGCCCTGGAAAAAATAGCAAAAGAAGAAGAAGTAAGTGAAAGCCTTCTAAACATTTTGATTCAGAGAAAACTTGTGGAAAAGATTAGTGCTGAAGTAGAAAAGACAAAAAAACTAGTTGGAAAGGAAGTTTTACACCTAACTCCTGAGCTGATAAAAACTGGCTTGTGGAAAAAGGTAAAGTTTAAACCCTACAACGTTGAAGCTGTTGGCAAAAAAATTTATGCTGGGAAAAGGCATCCCTACAATCAGTTCCTCATTTTAATAAGACAAAAGTTGGTGGAGCTTGGATTTAAAGAAATGAAAGGCCCAACAATAGAGACAGAATTCTGGAACTTCGACGCTTTATACCAAGCACAAGATCACCCATCACGTGATTGGGCGATGACCTATCAACTCAAAAAACCGAAGTTTGGCAAATTGCCTGAGAAAAGAATTGTAGAAAATGTTAGAAAAGCTCATGAAGTTGGTGTTTCTAGAAGTATTGGCTGGCAATACAGATGGGACCCTAGAAAGGCTATGCAGCTCATGCCAAGAGCACATGGGACTTGCTTGTCTGCTAGAACCTTAGCTTATGAACCAGAGATTCCAGGGAAATATTTCGCTATTGTTAGATGCTATAGGCCAGATGTTATTGATGCTATGCACGCTATAGAGTTTAACCAACTTGAAGGTATAGCTATAGACGAATCACTGAATTTCAGAAATCTTTTGGGAATACTGGAAATGCTTGCAAAGGAAATAGCTGAAGCAAAAGAAGTCAGATTTATTCCCGACTACTACCCGTTTACAGAATGCTCAACCCAGCTATCTTGTAAGCATCCTCAACTAGGCTGGATAGAGCTTGGTGGTGCTGGTATGTTTAGGGAAGAAGTAACCTATCCGTTGGGTATAAAGGCACCTGTGCTAGCTTGGGGGTTAGGTATAGACAGGCTAGCGATGTTTAAAATAGGAATAGATGACATCCGCAACCTTTTTAGCAGAGATTTGGAATGGCTGAGGAGTCAGAAGGTGATTTTGTAATGCCGAGTATAGAGGTTTCTTATAAAGATTTGTGCAGCTTAATTGGAAAGAAAATAAGTCTGGAAGAATTAAGAGATGCAGTGTTGTATGCAAAGGGGGAGATCGAAAGAATAAGCAAAGATTTGATAAAAATTGATATCAAAGATTCTAATCGGCCTGATCTGTGGTCTGCAGAAGGAATTGCTAGAGAGATAAGTGGTAGGATAAAAAAAGCTGGTCTTCCACGATACGAAGTGAAAAAATCAAAAGTTCTGGTAGAGGTTGACAAAAGAGTTAGCAAAATAAGGCCCTTAACAGTTTGTGCAGTTGTGAGAAGGCTAAAGATAAACAAAGCTGTTTTATCGCAGATTATTCAACTCCAAGAAAAGGTTTGCAACACTTTCGGGAGGAACAGAAGAGAAGTTGCTCTAGGGGTTTATGATTTGAGCAAGATTAAGCCTCCTATAAGATATACGACTGTTAAGCCTGACGGAATAAAATTTGTTCCCCTAGATTTTAAAGAGAGGCTTACACCAAGAGAAGTTTTAGAAAAACATCCGAAGGGGAAGGAGTTTGGCCATCTGCTAAAGGGCTTTCCTGAGTATCCAATGTTTATTGATTCTGCCAACGAAGTCCTATCGATACCACCGATAATAAATTCAGAATATTCAGGTAAAGTCACTGAAAAGACAAAGGAAGTTTTTATAGAATGCTCAGGATTTAATTTCAAATTTTTGATTCCTGCTCTGAACGTGATGGCTTGTGCTTTAGCGGATAGAAAAGGTAGAATTGAGAGTGTAAAGGTTGTTTATCCGGATAAAGTAATTTTTACCCCTGACTTGAAGCCAAAAAAGACTTTTGTTGAGATTGATTATGTGAACAGAATCTCTGGGTTGAGATTAAGTGGAAAGGAAATTTGCGACTTACTTGAAAAAGCAAGATATGAAGCAAAACTTAAAGGAAGGAGAATTCAACTGCTCTATCCTGCTTACAGACAAGACATAATGCATGCTCGCGATATCGTAGAGGACGCGATAATCTCCTATGGTTATAACAAAATCAAGCCTCTTGCTCCAAGGTTGCCGACAATAGGAGGAAGTAGCAAAATAGAAGTCTTTTCTAACTCTGTCGCAGAGGTGATGATAGGGCTTGGATTACAAGAAATTATTTCTTATAACCTAACAAACAAGGAAAACTTGTTCAAGAAGATGAACCTGAGAGAGGAAGATGTAGTTGAGATAGAGAACCCTGTCTCTGCTAATTGGGATGTTTTAAGAAGTTGGCTATTGCCAAGCGTTATCGAATTTTTATCGAACAACAAGCATGTAGATTATCCTCAGAAAGTATTCGAAATCGGGGATGCTGTTGTGGTAGATGAAACAAGAGAAACTAAAACAAGAGACGAAAGAAAGTTGGCTTGTGTTATCGCAGACAACAAAGCTAGCTATGAAAGCATATCTTCTCTACTTGATTCTCTCTTAACAAATTTAGGAGTTAAGTATAAGTTAAAGGCTGTAGAACATCCGAGCTTTATTCCAGGTAGAACAGCAGAAGTAATAGTAAATAATAGAGAGATTGGAATAATTGGCGAGATTCATCCTAGCGTTATCGACAACTGGAAATTGGAAGTTCCTCTTGCTGGCTTTGAAATCGATGTAGAACTGCTATCTAGTCATCCACGAGACTAATTTTTCTATTATGTTAAACCTAAACGGCTCTTTTTGCCTGAATGGTATGCCACAGAGAGTGTGAGCTAGCCTTCTAATCTCTATTGAAGCAGGCGAGAAAGGAGCAAATTCTATAACAGGCTTTTTTACTGCAATGCTCTTGCGAATATTATTGTCCTCTGGTATCTCCGCCAAAACCGGCAAGTCAAGCATCTCCTCTACCTCTCTCTTCGTCAGCTCATGAGCCTTTCTTCTTACTCTGTTAACAACCACACCTACAATTCTCTTGTTAGCCTCTCTGGCAATTCTCGCAGTTTTTAGAGCATCAGCAACACTCGGTAAATCAGGATTT
>JASEGQ010000019.1:302-11206 GCA_030017875.1 Candidatus Aenigmatarchaeota archaeon | reverse complement strand
CCCTCTCAAGACATCGTGTAAAGTGTTTGGAACAAGGAGTAAGCCTAGGTGCAAGCCAAGATTTGGAGTTGTTAGGTTTGCATCAACAGCAATGACTTCTTGTCCAAGCTCAGATAATGCTGCAGAAAGGTTGGAAGCAATAGTAGTTTTTCCGGTGCCTCCTTTTCCTCCGATAACACTGATGATACGAGTCATTCTCTCAAATAATAATAGGAAGACAAAAAGTATAAAAATAATCTGATGCCCGTTATTAGAATTGCTTGCAAAATTGTAGTACATGCCCCCAGTGGGATTTGAACCCACGACCTTTTCAGCTAACCATCTGCTGACTCCTGTTGGATAGAAGGCTTACAGAGACTAGCTTAGCTGCTCTATCCAAACTGAGCTTTCCTCAAATTAATGAGGGCATTGCTCTGAGGGCATTTAAATAATATTAAATAATATTTAACTTTCTTTTTGTATTTAGCTCAACGATTAGCGACTCCAAAAATATTTTACTCTTTCTGAAATTTCTTTTGCCCGATCGATAGATTAAAAAATTTAAATATTCTCTGTTTTAAAACTTATAGTGAAACACATGAGCGAATCAGTTTTATTCGAGCTATTTCTATTACTATAAAAAACATACTCTAATTATATCGGTGCTTCTATGAAAATCGATTTAAAAAAAATTGAAAAGAAGTGGCAAAAGAGATGGGAAAAAGCGAAGATATTTGAAGCTGATCTAAGCTCAGAAAAGAAAAAGTTTTTTATAACTGTACCATATCCCTATACCTCTGGTAGCTTACACATAGGGCATGGGAGAACCTACACGATCGGAGACATAATAGCAAGATTTATACGAATGAAAGGATTTAACGTGCTATGGCCAATGGCCTTTCACATAAGCGGAACTCCTGTAATCGGAATTTCAAAACAGATAGAAGCTGGGGAAAAAGAAGTTATAGAGCTTTTCAAGGAGTACGTCAGTTTTTATGTGAAAGATAAGAGTAGAGTTGAAAAAATAGTTAAGAGTTTTGTTGAACCTTGGAATATTGTAAAATTCTTCTCGAAAGTGATAAGCAAGGATTTTAAAGCGCTTGGCTTTTCTATTGATTGGCGAAGAAGCTTTACAACCGGAGATAAAGAGTATAATAAATTTATAGAGTGGCAATTTCAGAAGCTCAGAGAAAAAGGGTATATAACCCAAGGCAGTTATCCGATACTTTTTTGCCCAAGCTGCGATAGCGCAGTTGGAGAGGATGACATAGCTGAGGGAGACATAGTAAAACCAAAGGTTGGAGAGTATGTTCTGATAAAATTTAAGCTGGAAAATTGCTATCTTGTTGCTGCCACCCTTAGGCCAGAAACTATATTTGGAATTACAAACCTCTGGATCAATCCTGAAAAAAGCTATGTAAAGGTAAAAGTCGATAAAGAAATCTGGATAGTTTCTGAAGATTGTATAGAAAAACTGGAAAGGCAGAATAAAGAGATTGCAATCTTGGAAAAAATTAAAGGAGAAAAACTTATAGGAAAAAAAGTAATCACTCCTATAATTAAAAAAGAAGTAATAGTTTTGCCTGCAAACTTTGTAGATGTTGAAGAAGCTACAGGCGTTGTTTACTCTGTTCCTGCACATGCCCCATGGGATTGGATCGGCTTAAAACATGTGAAAGAAAGCAAAGAAATTCTTAAGAAGTACGGAATTTTTGAAGTAGAGGAAATTAAGCCAATCTCTATGATAGAAGTAAAAGGCTATGGAGAATTTCCAGCAATAGAAGAATGTGAAAAATTAGGAGCAAAGAGCTTGGCAGACAAGGAAAAAATTAACGAAGCCACACAAGCGATTTATAGAGCAGAATTTTATAACGGAGTCTTAAAAGAAATCTGCAGGGAATACAAAGGCTTAACAGTTCAAGAAGCAAAGGAAATAGTTTTTGAAGATCTGAAAAAACTTGGAATGGCTGATAAGCTTTATGAAGTCATGGCTTTAGAGAAGCCTGTTATGTGCAGATGTGGCGAAAAAGTTACAGTTGCTGTGTTGGAAGACCAGTGGTTTATAGATTATGGAAACGAGGAATGGAAGAAATTGGCTAGGGAGTGCCTTGGCTCAATGGCCATACATCCAGAAATTTACAGAAAGCTATTTGAAGATACGATAGAGTGGTTGCACGAAAGGCCGTGTGCAAGAAAAAGGGGGGTTGGAACACTATTGCCATGGGATAAAAATTACATAATAGAGAGTTTATCGGATAGCACTATTTACATGTGCTTTTACACAATCATTCATCATATTAAAAGCAATAAAATTAGGCCAGAGCAGCTTTCTTATGAATTTTGGGACTATGTTTTACTTGGAAATGGAGATCTAAAAAACGTCTCTGAAGTAACAGGAATTAAAGAAGATTTGATAAAAAGGATGAGAGAGGAGTTCCTATACTGGTATCCAAACGATCATCGCCACACTGCTATAGGCCACATAACAAACCACTTAACATTCTTTATTTTTAACCATGCAGCAATATTTCCAAAAAATCTTTGGCCAAAGAAGATAAGTCTGAATGAATACGTAGTAAGGGAAGGAGCAAAGATGTCAAAGTCAAAAGGAAATGTTATTCCACTAGGAGAAATACCAGAAAAGTATGGAGCTGACCTTTTTAGGCTATACGTAGCCTCTTCAGCAAATCTTTCAACCGTTATGGACTGGAGGGAGGAGGATGTTATAAGCGTTAGAAGAAGGCTTGAAAGATTTTTTGAGTTAGTAGGAAAAGCCAAAAGAAAGAAAGAGATTGAGTTTAACAAATTGGATTGCTTTAGCAAGTGGTTTGTTTCGAGTATAAATAAAAAGGCTGTAGAAGCTACAAGTTTCCTTGAAAATCTTGAAATACAAAAATATATTCAAAAAGCATTTTTCGAAATTCTTAACGATACAAATTACTACGTTAGAAGAATTGGAAAAGCTCCGGATGAAGTGCTTTCCTATCTCTCCAACATATGGGTGCGATTGCTTGCTCCGGTGGTCCCACACATTTGTGAAGAGTTGTGGGAGATGCAAGGAAATAAAAGTTATATATCTACGGATAGGTGGCCCGAAGTCGATAAAGAGATGATAGACGAAGATATCATAAAAATTGAGGAATGCTTCAGTAAAACTATTGAAGACCTTAGACACGTCCTAAAATTGACTGGGAAGAAAAAAATCGCTTGCATATATGTAGTGAGCGATGAAGAATTGAAATATTTTTCAGATGCAAAGAAATTTTTAGAAAAAGAATTTGACTTCGAGGACGTGAAGGTGTTTAGCGTTAAAGACCCAAAAAAATACGATCCACAGAACAAATCTAGTAGAGCAAAATATGGAAGGCCAGGGATTTATCTGGAGTAATGCAATCACATCATTATCTCAATTGTTTCTATGATAGCTGCAACAACCAATAGCAATACTGAGATTACAAGTAATCCGAGACTGTCTCTAACGACTGGCCAGAACTGTTTGGAAGCTCTCCTTGTTATTGCTGCAGAAATCAAGCCTCCAGAAATTCCACCAATGAAATAAGCTAAGATCTCTAAGCTACCATGAGGCAGAAACGGCAAAACCGCTATAGGCAATGCCCTTATCCCGCCGATTGTCTTTGCGAGAGAGCCGATGGCAACCGATAGGACAGAAGCATTCCAAGATAGTATAAAAATTGCTCCTGCGCCGAACAAGAATGAGAAGAAGAATGAGAGAAGCAAGACACCGATGTTGTTTGTTAAAATCCTCTCGAAGGTGCTGGCAAAGGTCGCACCACCCCTTATAGCATTTATTGTGTCTATCTGATCTCGAAAGAGTTTGTAGCTAATTGCTTCTGGAAGCAGGAGATAGGCTAAGGAGAAACTCAGTATCATGCCGAGAAAGAAAGCTGTGTAAACTTTGAGAATATCCCCATGTCTTCTGATGAGATTTGGCTCTGTTCTGGCAGCTATTATTTCCTCTTCCCTCGCCTCATGGTAGATTGTTAAATTTAGCATGAAAGGCATCATAGCTATAGTTATCAGAAGGGTGGTTACTAAACCAACAGAAGATTCAAAGACAAAAAAAGAAATGAACAAACACGTAAGGGAGATAACAATGCCGTTAACAAACATAACCCAAGGGTTTTTTAGTGCAAACCTCACAGGCACCAATTTTTCAAGGACCATTCTCTCTAATTTAAATTTATAAAAAATAAGATAAATCCCTGTTTGCTTAGTATTTAAGGGGAAGAAGATGGAAGTAAAGATATCTAAGACTGTAATTGCATTAGTTTTTATATTCCTGATGGTTGGCTCTACCATAGCTTATAGCATTTTGAAATCTCTTGGCCTAACAGGCCAAACCGGCTATGCAGTAAAATTACCTGAAAAAAATATAATAGACTATGAGCTAGATATAGAAACAGAAAAATTCCTTTTGGATAGAGGAGTAACGATTGTCAAGCTTTATTACGTTCAAGCCTGTCCAGAGTGCTTAAGGCAAAAATCTTTCCTTGAGTCTTTTGCCAATCAATACTCGAATCAAATAATTTTGGAAGAGATACTAAGCAACAAAACTACTAGCATTCCGAATTTAATAATCTCAAGTTATAGAGGTCAAAGGATCTTGGAAAATGCTACAGACGAAGAGATGATTGACGCTTTTTGTGATCTGATGCTCAAGCCTCCTGTGGGCTGTGCGGTTAGAAAGATATGAAAGTTGTGGGAATTGATTTGGCTGGAGTAGAAGCTAGGGAGACAGGATTTTGCGTTCTTGATGAGAAATTGAACGTAAAAACTTCTTTGCTTTATAAGGATGAAGAAATTGTAAGAGAGATAGAAAAGATAAAGCCTGATGCGATTAGCATAGACGCTCCTTTAGCTTTGCCAAAAGGAAGGCCTGGTCTTTCAGCGAAATATAAAAAATATCCTCATCTAAGGAAATGCGATAAGGAGCTTATAAGAATGGGAATAAAGTTTTTCCCTATCACAATTGGGCCGATGAGGAAGCTAACGCTAAGGGGAATAAGGCTTAGAAAAGTTTTAGAAAAGAAAGGATTCAAGGTTATAGAGAGCTTTCCCGGCAGCATACAAGACATTCTTAAGATGCCTAGGAAACAGAGGGGCTTGGAAAAATTGAGAAAGGCTTTGATAAAATACGGAGTTAAAGGTGATGTCAAGAAAAGAAGTATAACTGATCATGAGCTCGATGCTATAACCTCAGCTTTGGTTGGAAAGATGTACTTGGAAGGGAATTATCTTGCAATAGGAGATCCCGAAGAGATTTTGATGATATTGCCAAAAGCTTAATAACCAAGTATATTGTGAGTTTTTTCCATTAGCTCATTTATTCTATCAGGCTCTATTCCACTGTAAATTGCTATAGCTGGCACCATTGAATCAGTAACAATTAGGCTTAGAGGCTCGTACGTTCTTAAAACAGTTGAACCGTCTAAAGATAGCTGAATGTAAGAATTTGGTAGAATCATCGCATGGTCAGACTCTCTATGGATATATGAATTTGGTGTAAATGTCATACCTATTATATCTATCTCTGTCTTACCTTTTATTTCAGGCCTTTCTCTTAGGATCTTTGCTTTTTCGATTATATCTTTTGCAAAACCAATCCCTCTACCCGAATTGCCAAAAATCACAGCTTTCTCATGTTTTTTAGAAAATTCAGGACTATAAAGCGGGTTTGCCTCATCGGAGTTAAATACATGAATTCTCCTTGTTTCCTTTTCTCTTGTCAGCAATTGCTTAATTCTTATGCTAAATGATCTAACAATATTTGAAGAATACTCTTCTCCAGCTAAGCCCAAGAAATCTGAATCTGCTATTTTTTTACAGATAGTACTGTGTAACTCTTTTCTTCTAGAAAAATGAGGGTAGAATTTCAAAATGTTATAATAAATCTCATCTATCATTAGATTTGCATAACTTGCCGGTGAGTCGTGGAGATCGTGAATCTTACTTGCGAGAGTCCCTGCAATATGCATAACAGTTAACATAGAAGAAAATTCACCTAGATTACCTAATGGGCAGTACTTTTTAATTTCTTTTATCTCTTTATCTTCAGTAGGAACTTTAAGCGGAATGGTATTTTCCTCTCCAGCACATTTTGCAATAGACGAGTTTAAATTTGCAGTAATAGCAATAGGCGCTACACCATGGTTAGAGAACTCAGTCGCAAGTTTTTTAGGTTCTTCTCTTTCGCCACTAGTAGAAATGACAACCGGCACAGGATTTTTATAAAGTTCAATATTCAAAGCCGTTTCTGGTTCTTCAACAGGTATTCCAAGGTTTATTGCAATTTTTTTAAGAAGATCTGATGAAAGAATTTTACTCCTACCAGATGCTATAGGAATTAAAGGATCTGCTTTCATTATTCTATTTAGAGTAATTTCTTCAATTTTTTTAGAATTTTCTGTTAATGTAGATTTGACAATCTCAGCTTGTTTTGTAAAAATTCTGTAGGCTTGAACTGCAAAATCAAATTGCTCTACCGGTTCGAAGGGTTGATTTATAAGTTTTTGTAACTCAGCAATTGACATTAATTAAAGAGTGATACTAAATTTATAAATACTTGAAGATTACTCTCAGGTTAAATCTTTTCTTCCATCTCTTCAATCTCTTTTTTAAATCTCTCTACAACTCTTGGTAAATCCTTTTCTTCGACACGCAAAATAGAAGCTGCTTCTTTAACCAATTTCTCCTTTTTCTTCAGTTCTTCCCATTCGCTTTTTGAGACCATTTTCTCCTCTTCTTTAACTCCTTTCTTTTCTTTTTCCATTCATCGAATAGCTGTTCAACAGCTTTTGGTACTTCCTCTTCCCTAACTTTTAGCCTTCTTGCAACTTCTTCTAAAATTTTCTCTTTTTCTTTCAAATCATTTAAAGCAACATCCCCAGCAACAAACTCAATCCTTACAGCTCCGTCCTGTATCCGTTTAGTTCTCAGAATTGAGATATAACCAACCTCTTTCGTAGAGCTAAGCAAGCTATGAGTGCCGCTACAAGCCTCAACATCCTTATCGCCGATAGAAACAATTCTCAAGCTCTTTTCTGGTATTGCTCCGCCTTGATAAATTTTAAATCCGTATTTCCTCTCAGCCTCCCCCCTTGGTAGGATTTCGACTCTAATTGGAAGATCTTTTTCAATTATATCATTCGCTAGCTTTTCTATCTTTTCCACTTGCTCTTCTGTCAAACTTTCAAAGTGTGTTATGTCTAGCCTAGCTTTATCCACATCTTTGAAGGCTGAGTGCTGCCAGACCCATGGACCGATAACTTCACGAGAAGCAGCATTTATTATGTGAGTTGCTATATGATGTCTCGTCAAAGCCAGCTTTCTTTCCTTATCTACTTTGCAATAAACAGCTTGCCCTTCTCTCAACCTGCACTCTTTTAATTCATGAATTATAAACTTTCCACTCTTTTCAACGTTTACAACTTCACAATTATCGATAAAACCTAAGTCTGGTTCCTGCCCTCCTGATCTAGGGAAAAATGCCGACCTGCCCAAAACAACAAACCTATCATCAAAAACTTTCAAGACATTTGCATCGAACTCGTAAATCGGCTCATAGCATAAAATCTCAGTTTTAGGCAAATCTCCGACATCAAAAGTTATTTTTCCTTCAGCAGGCTTCTCGCTCATGTGCTTTTCCGTTATCTTTGCATAAAAATTTCTCGGAACTTCAACTCCTAGCTCTTCCGGGGTAATTCCTTCAGAATCATAGAGCTTGATTAGCTCCTCTTCAGAGACCTTCCTTCCTTCAAATGATTCTACAATCCTCTTTGCCCTTTCCCTTGTTTGTTTGTACCTCTTTTCTTCAACTCCTAAAATATTAGCAATCTCTTCCTTGCGCTCAACCAACTCTGGAAACATCTTTTTAAGATAATCGATATGCCAGAGTGCTATATCTTCTAACTTTAAATTCCACTTGAATTTTTCGATAAAGCTTAAAGCTCTACGCAAAATCACCCGCAAGTTATAGCCACCAGCTACGTTGCTTGGAATTGCTCCGTCACTTATTGCAAAAACTAAGGCTCGAGAATGGTCTGCGATTGCGTACAGAGCTTCTAACCTTTCAACTTTTTTTTCTACTTCTTCTATTGGAACTTCCAATTGATTTGCAATTTTTTGCCTTTCGATTTTCAGATTTTGCGTTTCATCTACGCTCAGCCTCCCACACAATTTTGCATATCTAAGAAAGAAGTCTTTATCCTCCTCTATTTCACAAACTTTTTTTAATTTTTCTATAACAGGACCGAAGGTTGAGTCGTAGCTCGTTGGCGTGCCTTGAGTGATCCAGCAGAACCTTTCCCATCCGCTACCCATGTCAATTAGTTTTTTTTCCATTTCTCTGTAATTTCCAGGCACTCCCTCAAACTGAGTGAAAACTGCATTACCCAACTCTAGGCCTTGAACATGATACTCTAAGCTAGGACCGAAAGCAGAAGGTCCTATCCATACATCTTCGATAAAAACTATTTCTTCGGGTTTTATGCCAAAAACCTTTGTTAACAATTTAAAATCTAATTCTATGCACTCGTCCTTCCAATAGCCTTCTTTACCATCATACAAACTCTGCTGATTGATCATACCAAAGCATGTATAGGATTTAGAATTAAGACCTACGCTCGGCACGTCGTTAAAGCGAAGGCAGATCTGATTTACTATGCTTGGGTTTGCCGGGAGTTCGAAGTCAAGCCTGCCATCGACAAGCCTGTAGAAGTCAACTATACCAGCAATTGTAAAGTATAAATTGAACCAACGACAAATGGCTGGGTATCTTTTGAGTGATGTATGGCCATTTTCCATGAAAAATTTTTCAATAACTTTCCAAGTTTCAAAATAGTCCAGAGGTTTTTTCGTAGGCGGGTTTCCAATAAAATCATATGCTCTGCAAGAAGAATCGTTGCATATCTGTTGCTCTATCAAAGTCCAAAAGAATTTCCCACAATTCTTGCACTGCTTTCTTTTAAATCCTAAATCGTCAAATAGCTTAACTTTCCAATGTTTTTCAGGCAATTTTCTAAATTGTTTGAGTAAGTCTTCCTTATTCATACAACCAACTTAAATGATAAATTAAGATTAAAACACTTATTATTCTTTAAACTTATCAGAATTTCAAATTATACTTGAAACAAAAGTATGATAAAATTTATATTTCTAAATCATCAAAAATGAAATTATAACTGGATTCAACCCTGAAAAAAAGAGAATTGAAGGTAAAAGTAAGCATCCCATACAATGCGACCTTCTAATTCCAAAATATGCACAGAGCAAACCAATAGAAGTTGAAGCAAACGCTATTAGCAAACCAAAAATTCCAGTCAGCAAGAATATCATTGCAACAATAAAAATAATCACAGAAACACAAATAGCTCGATAATTTAGCTTTTCTAAAAATCTTGGAATTTTATTTCCTAGATGCAAAGTTAGGACTGCTGCTATTCCTGCTGAAAAACAGATTGCACCAATAAGATATACGATATCAAAAAAACTTAATTCTGCTAGTATTCTTTGAACCGCAACGCTGCTTCCGCTTCTAGGGTTTCCTACCAAAAACAAATTAACCAGAGAGAATATTTCATTCCCAACATTTATACCTGATAAAGTAACTAAAAAACTTCTCGCCTCTCTAGCTTTGCCTAAATGTTGAACTATAACAGCAGCTTGTGATATGCCGATAGCTGGAAGCAAGCCAACGATTATTCCAGCAAAAGAGCCTAGTGCTATTGACTTCAAAATTTCCTTACCTGAGATTTTTAGGTCTGTCTCATCTGTTTGCTTCGGAATACTTGCTCTTTCAGAGATGCTTATCAAAAGAGTGCTCAAGCCGAACAAACCAGTCAAAACTGGGAACAAAACATTTTGCTGAGGGACCAAAGAAGAGTTTAAAGTTATTACACCCAACATACCTGATAGCATTATTATCAACAAGGCAGATAGCATTTTCTTTAATCTTTTTTCTGAAATTATCATGAAAATTACTACTAAGGCTATCAAGTAATGGACATAAGGCCTAGAAATCTCATACAGATAACTGAAGACACCTCCGAAAAAAGAGATCAAAATCAAACTGAAGATCAGTGAGCATATCCCTCCTATGACTGTTAATTTAATTGCTTCATAGCCTCTTCCCTCTAATAGCAGTCTGTGTCCAGGCAATACAGCTAAGCTCGTATCTTCCTCGGGTGCACCGAGAAAAATTGAGGGGATGAAGTTAATGAAAATTTCTGATATAGCAGTCGAAACTATTAAAGCAGCAAGATAGTATGGATGGAGATTGAGAAGAAGGGAAAGAGAAAATAAAAGTGGTATCAGAGTATTGACGTGCATGCCTGGCATCATACCAGCAAATACGCCTATACCAACTCCTAAAAAAGAAAACAGCAAAGTTTCAAATAGCATTTTCTTACCTCAGAATTTTTATATCTCCAACCTTTCTAGGAACAACCTGTAAAGAGCCTCGATATTCT
The DNA here is from genome assembly GCA_030017875.1 of Candidatus Aenigmatarchaeota archaeon. Classification (GTDB taxonomy): domain Archaea; phylum Aenigmatarchaeota; class Aenigmatarchaeia; order CG10238-14; family SCSR01; genus JASEGQ01. Next base: position 740 of record JASEGQ010000019.1, on the reverse strand, counting down.
TCTACTAAGCCAGTGACTTCTATTTTTATACCTTTCTTGAAATCATCTGCATCGTCCAGTTTATTTACAAAACCTGCAAACAGAGGAACTTGAAGTTTGCCTTTACCATCAGAAACCGTTAAGAATATGTGACCTGCTGGATGAAAGCTCTTGTAAATTATTTTACCACTCGTTGTCACAGTTCTTCCTATAAGCTCAGAAGTTATCTCACTCAATCTCACTTCTCTCGGTTGGATATTACTTGCAGCTAGATAGATTAGAATTAACCCTAACAAAGAAGAGAGAAAACAGCTTATTAGCAATAAATCCTGTTTCACGCTTATCTTATCAGAAGTCGAAGAAAGAAGTATTATATAAATTTAGAACTCATGTCAGTGGTAATTTTTCTACTCATTCTGCCCCGTGGCACAAATGAGCAGCGTTGCTACTTGCGTCCTC
>JASEGQ010000019.1:0-292 GCA_030017875.1 Candidatus Aenigmatarchaeota archaeon | reverse complement strand
TTGTAGCTGAAGCAGAAAAATGCGATAGCATTGAAGAGCTTAAAAATTGCTTAGAAAGTAGAGATTGGGAAAATTGCGATCCAAGGAAGCTTATTCAATCAGAAAAACTTTCATATTGGGCAGAAAGTTTTTTGAAAAAATTAGAAAAGAAATGTTTGGAAAACAACCAAGTAATCCTGTTAAAATTGGGTGATAGAAAAAGAAGAAAAGATAATGAAGGTGTTTATGAAATCTTAAAAGAGAATTTAAAAAGTATAGTAGAGTATGCAAAATATCTGCGCTCAAATTTTGT
>JASEGQ010000018.1:1651-11482 GCA_030017875.1 Candidatus Aenigmatarchaeota archaeon | reverse complement strand
TGACGATATCGTCGGTATCTTGAGTGGGATGAGCAAGTATGAGATAGAGAAATTTTTCCTTGCTTCGACTATAGGAAAAGTTGTTTTATGCTTACTAATTGCTTATTCTGGCTATCTTATAATTCCATATTTCAAGGAGCTTTCGAAGTTTATCGTATGGTAGATAAAAAATTAATACTGTTAATAATAATCATATGAAAGTCTCGATAATTATACCAACTTACAATGAGAGAGAAAACCTTCCTATAGCTGTAGAAAGAATATTTAAGGTTTTTAAAGAGAATAGAATAGAAGGAGAAGTTGTTGTAGTAGACGACAACTCACCAGATAAAACAGGGAAAATTGCAGAAAGACTTAAAAAAAGACATAAAATGCAAGTTTTGCACAGAAGAGCTAAACTAGGGCTTTCTTCTGCTGTTTTAGAAGGGTTTAACGTAGCAAAAGGTGAAATACTAGGCGTGATGGATGCTGATCTTAGCCATCCGCCTGAAACAATACCGAAGCTGATTAAGGCTATAGAGAATGGTGCAGATATTGCGGTTGCAAGCAGATATATCAAAAATGGGGGAATCGAAGGCTGGGGCATAAAAAGGAAGGTGATATCTAAGGCCGCTACTTTTCTAGCAAAGGGTTTAACGAGTTTGGCTGATCCTGTGTCTGGATTTTTCTTTTTAAAGAAAGATGTTCTAGATGAAGTAGAACTTAACCCGAAAGGCTATAAAATAGGGTTGGAAATTTTTGCTAAAAGTAAAGATAAAAAAATTATGGAAGTTCCTTATGTTTTTTTCGAAAGAAAGTTGGGAAAGAGTAAATTGAACTTAAAAGAAATCGGCAACTATATTCTGCATTTATCTTCTTTATATTTTTTCAAGGCTAAGCAATTCTTCAAGTTCTGCATAGTTGGTGGTTTAGGCACAATAGTTAACCTAGCAATTCTATACAGCTTAGTCGAGTTTGCTGGGCTTTGGTACATCATTGCAGCAGCGTTAGCGTTTGTGATTGCAGCTACTCACAACTATATTCTGAACAAAATCTGGACGTTTGAAGACAAGAGGGCAGGGAAGAAGTTTATAGCAAAACAATGGTCTAAATTTTTTGTCATAAGTGTTTTTAGTCTTGGGATCAATTTGTTCGTTCTTTGGTCCTTGGTTGAGTTTGCTGGGCTTTGGTACATCTTTGCTCAAATAATTGCAATCTTTGTAGCTCTGTTCAACAATTTTTTGGGAAACAAATACTGGACTTTCAGGATGAAATAATTTAATTACCATTTTCTTCTTCTATTAGTGATCTCTAGTAGAATGCTATAAATCCCGACTATCGCTAACAAGATCCAATAAAGTGCTATGGATACGAGTGCCTGTAGGTCTTTTGGCTTGAACTTCTCTTTCAAGACCCTAAAGGAAAAACCTGTGAAAATCAAGAAAATAGAGACAGATATATAGCCTAGCATTAGCAGCAAATTCAAATTATTGAGGCTCAAAAAATCGATTATTCCCTGTTGCAAAGAAACAAAGAAAAGATAGATGCCCATGCTGTTTATATCAAAGGAAAAGCTGACTCGAGATAAATCAATTTGAGAAAGACCAAAGAGAATACTTTGAATAAGTGCATAAGCGCTCTTGGCAGTAGTAATTAAGAAGGTTGGAACTAAGATAAAGGGTAATACCAACCAAAGCATATGAAGAGGGAAAGCAAAGAATGCCAATCGCTTCGTGTTTTTGTTAGAAAATATGTCAAAATGTTTCTTAGCTATTTGTACACCACCTCTAGACCATCTAACCCTCTGTCTCCACAATTCTTTGATTGTTTTAGGTGCTTCTGTGAAAACTACTGCTTTTTTTTCTGAAACCACTTTGTAGCCTGCTTTATGGATTTTTATCGTCATGTCAAAATCTTCAACCAGAGTGTCATTCTCAAAATATCCTGCTTTTGCTAGTGCTTCCTTCCTATAAGCTGTAAGTGGTCCGGGAGCTACCATAACTGTGTTAAGGAAGCCTTGGCATATCCTTTGAAAAGCCTGATGAAGATATTCTAATCCTTGATAGGCTACCAGAAACTTTTTTTTATTAGAAACTTTTACTGTACCTGCGACAGCTCCGACCTTTGGATCTGCAAAATAGCAAACTAGTTTGTTCAGAGAGCCTGATTCTGGGAATGAGTCTGCATCAACAGTTACAACAATGTCATTCTTTGCTGCTCTTATTCCCATGTTTAAAGCATAAGCTTTCCCCCTGTTTTTTGAATAACTAATAAGCTTAATTTTTCTGCTTTTGACAAACTTTTTACAAATATCAAGAGTGTTGTCTGTCGACCCATCGTTTACAACTATAATTTCTTTGCTTGGATAGTCTAAAGACAGAACAGAATTGATTGTCTTCTCGATCACTCCAGCTTTATTGTAGCTTGGTATTATAATTGACACTTTTGGTTTTTGTGAATTTTTTTTGAACCTCTTTCTCCTTAGCACTAGATAAAGATTAATCCAAAGCGAATTGAGAAAAATAAAGAGCAATATTTCGCCAATTAGTATTGACTCTATAAAAGAGCTTGACATAATTCATCTTTATAATATTTAATCAACTTAAAATTAGATTTTTTTGTATTAAACTCTTACTTCTAGCAAGTAGTTATGAACATCTTCATTGAAGCTATATCCCAAGAGATAAATCCCACTCGCACCGTTTTCTAAGCCGTCTTTAATGTTTTCGATTGGATCATCAACAGTTACAGAAATGCCGAGTATCACTTCTTTGTTTCCTGCCTTTAAAACAGTTTCCCTTACGTTTCTAGCAACTTCTTTTGGATCGTCGTCGTACGCCATCAGAAGCAAACCGTCAAAAACATTTGCCTGCAGCTCAACGTACTGCCCATTAGCTCTCGCAGGGTCTATAACTCCTATGGTAGTTCCAAATTTTTTGTACCCAGAAAACCTGTTAATGATGTCTGAGACAGCATATTCTATTAGCTTGGCTCTGGCATCGTAATAAATTCTATCTTCTTTGCTCCATCCCTCTTTGTCAAGCAAGAATGGTGGTTTTGGAGTATAATTGTAAATATCCAAACCAAAATTTCCAAGCACATACTCTCTTATATCCTCATCGTAGCCTGCGTCAAAAGTAAAAAACCTTATGTGATCGAAAGCCAAACCATCAGGTTTTGCGACTTGAATCGTTTCATTTATAACTTTAGCAATAAAATCACGATACGGCTTGTACAAAGGATTTATCATGGAGTAATGCCCGATCTCTACGTAGAATCCGCCTACTGGCTTTCTTTTGACTCTTGGTATATCTTCTGGGTTTAGACCATTTTCCAGATAATAATCAAAAAGTTCGTGATAAGCTTTTTCATCATTCTCTCTTAGATATTTTGCATAAGCAGAAACGTGGAGATATTGCTCGAGGGGAAGACTTGTGTTTTTAATATATTCGTACATGCTGCGACTAAAGATCGAATAGCTGTAGAATACTCTTACGCCCAGAGCATGCGATTTTTCCACAAAGGCCTTAAGGTCAAAATCCTTACTTCCATTCAACGGAAGAATGTCGTCCTCTGCAAAAACTGATAACAAAATAATGTCTGGCTTATACTTCTCTACCATTTCAAAAAAATCATCTTCTACATATTTTGCAACTATGTACCACACCACAACAGGCTTTCTGTTAAATTTTTTTTCTGAGCTTAAACTTACAAAAAAAATAAACAGAAGGAATAAAAGAAGCAGCGCTACTTTTTTCATAAATATATTTAAAAGAATTGGTAATTTTAACTATCGCCGAGGAGTCTCCTTCCGATAGCTAGGAGTAGTTCACGCATGAAGAGGAAACTGTCAAAGAATTACTTTCATATCGCTTTCACGCTTGTACTGATTTTAGTAGGTTCAACACTTTTTTATTTCTTTAACATAAACAAAGGGCTCTGGTGGGATGAGGCAGTACACCTAGGCCTAGCAAAAAATCTCTACCTAGGCAAGGGATATTTCATAAATCTGAATCAAGAAACTTTTAGACCACCGTTTTTTGCATTTCTCATATCGATCTTATGGAGACTTTTTGGAGTTTCGGAGCTATTGATCAGGTTGCTGCTGCCCGTAATCGCAATACTCTCTATAGTCATCCTCTATATTTTTACAAGAAGACTATATGGCGATGAAGTAGCTTTCTGGGCATCCTTAATTCTTGCTACTTCACACATGTTTCTTTTCTACAGCCTAAAGATATTAACAGAAGGCATTTTTATACTCATATCGCTTTTGGCTATATATTCTTATTACATTGCTATAGAAAAAAGCAAAAAGTATTTTCTGCTATGTGGAATTTTGATGGGTTTTTCTTTTCTTACCCGGTATCCTGGACTAATTCTACCTGCTTTCTACCTGCTATACCCTATCTTTTTACGCAAAAGAAATTTGCTTTTAAAAGAAAAATTCTACTGGCTAGGTATTGTTTCATTCCTGGTTGTCTTAATTCCTTGGTTCTGGCTTGGTCAAATAAATTTTGGTTCACCGATAGGAGCGTTGTTTGTCGAAGCTGGTACTGTAACTGAAAGATGGTACATAGAAGAATGGCATTACTACTTTATGCACTGGTTTGAGATGTTTGGTTTGATAGGAATTTTTGTAATACCTGGAGCAATAGTTTCGCTCGTAAAATTGAATAAACCGAAAAACTCTTTTGTCTTGATTTTAGCATCCCTCTCATTGCTGTTCTTCATGTTGATACCGAGAAAGGAGTTGAGGTATATGATCCATTACCTGCCTGTGTTTACAATTCTGTTCTCTATTGGAATTGTAGAGCTGAGAAAGTGGATGGGCTCAAAAAGAATGCTACCGCTTATAGCCATAGCTTTTTGTATTTTAAATTTCCTGGCAGGAATCCAGATGATATTTTACGATAGAGAAGGTGGAAGAGCACTAAAAGAAGCTGGAACTTATTTGAGAGAAGTTGTTCCAAAAAACACGACTATAATGTCCCAGAACATGCCAGTTCTTTACTATACCGCTGAAAGGAATATCGTTTACTTCCCAGAAGACAGAAACGAACTCATGAATAAAATTTATTACAATAACGTTTCATTCCTTGTAATAGAATTTAGAGAGCCGACGTATCCGGACTATGTCTGGGAGAAGGAAGGCCTAAGGAAAAAACCATCTAAAATATTTGAAAATTTTGCTTTCGAAAAGAGTTTTAATGAAGGCAACGAGACTTTTGTTTGGGTTTATAGAGTTGAAGAGTAGCTTTTTGATATCGAAACTAAAAAATTTTGATTAGAGCTTTATTCCAAGTGCTATTATTATAAATTTCGTTGTTACAAGGTCGAAGTCGCTTTTGCTCTTTGCAGAGATAAAAATCACACAATTTTCAGCTCTTATTCCAGTTTCATTTGAGACAGAAGGAGGAATCAGAGCGATCAGCGCAGTGGAATCACAAAGCGAGTTAAGAAAAGCCATATCAAATGAAGGAACTTCTCTTGAGGTGACGTTAATATCTCTCTTGAGTATTAACTGCGCTAATCTTAACTTGTAAGCTATTTCGAAAGCTTCTACAGCAACAAGACCCATGTCGCTAGTGTTAGTAAAAATAATCGTGACATTTTTTACTTCTCTGTCCCATAACAAGTTGTAGACAGATGCCTCATCAGCAACATATATTTTATCTGCTTCTCTCAGGTCAGCTTTGAAGTTGAGCTCTATGCCGTAATAGTTCCAAGATTTTATTGGTTTTAAAAAGTAGAAATAGTAAACTGCACAAACAATCAAAACACATGCTATAGCAAGAAGGATTAGCTGATTTCTTGAAATTTTGACTTTTATTCTTTTTTTGCTCATCAGACCTAAAGAATTAGTTGATTTACAAAAATAAAAAAAAGGAAAGATTTCAAGGCTAATATGGCGTTGGCATAGCAGGTGCGATTACAGTACCACCAGTCTCTACAGAGCTTGTTGTTATTGCTGATAAGAAATCCTCATATTTCTGCAATGTTGCTGTTGCGGCTCTTGTATCCTCCGCTTCTAAACCAGCAACTACCACTGCTATCTTTCCTGTTGCAAATGCGTCCTCAATAGCAGTTATTATACCTTTTGGTTCTCTTGCTCTTACCCAAGCATCGCATGTCAGTGCATTGCCTTCCTTGTCCTTGAGCTTGCCTGCAGCTGCTAATTCAGCTACCAAGCTGTTAGCACATGGCCCTCCGACTAGTATCAAGTGGCTTGTTGCCTTTAGAGCTTGTGCTTCTGATGCTAGCTTTGATATCGGTGTTTTGACTGCAACAATCTTCTTGTAAGTTTCACCAGCTACTTCTGTACCGAGCTTACCTACATAAGCTTTCACGTACAGAGCCATTGCTGGCACCTTTACTTTGATTATTTGCGCAGCACCGTTTGAAGCTGGTGAAAGTACAATAGTCCCTCCGTCAGTTACAACATCTTGTGTTGCTGCTCCTGCGTCTGCAGTTTGTGCTGCTCCACTCGTATCTGTAGAAACAATTTGTACATCTTTAGCTTCAACGCTATCGGATTCAAATAACCTGAATTCAGGCGCTGCAGCTGTCCATGCTGTTTTGTTATAGAAATTAAGTGAAACTGCTTTATTCACTGCTGGGGTTGTAGAATTAAGTTTAAATTCTCTGAATATGCTTTTTGCTGTTCCACCTGTTGCTAGAACAGCTGCCTCTGCAACACTTACGTTTGCAAATAAGGTTTGCTGATCTGATGTTGCTGCTCCACCACCATAGCTTATTGTGAATGTAAGTGTTACGTAGTCGTTTGAACCTACTGAGCTGTTCAAAGCTTTGTATATCGCATGCGTGTTTGTTGGATCTACTCCTATTCTGTTATTGATAGAATCCCATAGACCCATATATACCGGGTATTTGTAATCTGCATCGTCTGTTGCTGCTCCAAATAATATATATGCTTTGGAATATCCTGTGGCACCATAAACTATTGTTCCTGCAACATCTGAAGTTATTTCTATACCGTTTAAGTTTGAAGCACAAACGGTGCTGTTTGTTGTTCCTGCACCTATCAAACAGTATCCAGACAGACCTGCTACAGGCTTAAATGTTAGGGTTGCCCATGTGTCGTAATTCCAACCTCTAAATCCGATTTCTCCGTAGTCCCTTGGCAATGCTAGCTTTTCGCCTGCTTTGTAATATTCAGGCTGAATTGTTGGCTTATATATAACTTGTATTTTGTCTCCTGCTGTTGCGTGTCCTGAGGTTGCAAAACCTACGACTTGTATACACCACTTTTCAGTCCCTGGGAATTTTACATCAGCTACGCCTGTACCTGTTATGTCACAGCTAGTTGTGTAAGTTTTTTCTATTGCACCCTGAGGACCAACCACCAGATAAGCTCCTACAACTGTACCGTCTACTAGAGCTGCTACAGATGTGCATTTAATTGTTAATATTGGTGTAGTCTTTGTTGTGTCTACACTGTTTGGCACATTTGATATTAACAATTCTTCTACAGTGTTGCCTGCTTTGTCTCTTACAGAAACTCTTACAAAGTTAGTTCCACCCAAAATAGCGTAGACTGTATAGTCTCCGTAGGTCACGCCTTGTGTTGCTGTTGCCATGCCTCTAGAAGCTACAAGCATTTTCACTTGATTTGAGCCAATTCCGACTATACTGAAAGGCTGACCTAGTAGATTTATGTCAATAGGATAGGTGTATTCTGGGTCTGCTAGCGTACCCTTGCCTGACGCAGACGAAAGATTCAAGGTTTTATCAAATACGTATTCGTATGTAATAGCGCTAGCTGGCACTACCATTGTTTCTGTACCATTGATACCAACTGTTCCAAAGTCATGACTAAAGTAAACTTTGGATGTGGCAGCACTAAGGTTTATTTGCTCATGATAATCGTAGTTACCACCCTTCCATGTTATTTGGCCTTGTTTCAAGCCAGGATAGTGGAAAGTTCTTATCGGGTTTGGAAATACGTCTGTAAGATTTCCAAATCTTGGATCAATAGTATTTTTCTCTATTCCTGTTACAGCTGCTGGCACTCCTGGCAAAGTTTCAATCGTATACGAATGCTCTGCTAATCTTATAGCTAAGTCCACTGCTCCTACAATGTCAGAAGCCGCTGCTGTGTCTCCTACTACCACATAGACTCCTTCTATTGAGCTGGTTGTGGCTGTTTTTGTTGCTAGAAATCCTGGATAATCTTTCAACTGAACTGCTGCTAAAGCTGTTGTTACGAATGTTAACGCCATTAATATAGCCAAAAAGCTTCCAACTAATTTTTTCATTTTTTCAAACCTCTTTCTAGCTTTTTTCTGCTCACAACTTCATCCTAAAGTCTATAGTGAACAGATACTCGGGTTTTTCTAAAATAGAATTGCTCTTATACGTATATAAAAACTTCTTGAAACAATTTTTGAAAGTTTTGAAACAGTTTCTTATTAGGATAAATGTAGCCTTAAAAGTAAAATAATAGTTTATAATTGTTTCTAGAGCTAAAATAAATCAAATTTTTGAAAGAAGAGATTAAAATGACTTTTCTATTTTTAGATCTAATAACTAACAAATTGACTAAAAACTAAATTTTTTCTTAAGTTTAAGCTTGTTTGTTCTCCCAATCCTTTCAACTTCTATTAAGCCACGGTTAACCAAGCTCTTGACAACTCTGCTAACTTTTGCTTTTGAAAGATTTGTCTCTCTAACTATTTTTTTCTGATTCACAACACCCCCAGAAGCGATTAATATATCCATAACTTTTCTTTCAAAATCATCCAGAACAGAGAGAACAAGTTTTTCTGGTTTTCTCAGCTTAACAATCACAAATCCTAGAACTGAAGCTATGACCAAGCCTAGGGCAATAATATAACTCAACCTTACTGTAGGTGTTGCTGCTATTTTTTCGTATAAGACTTGAAATCTTAATGACTGAGTTGATTTAACATCATCCAATCTCCAAAAGACTATTATACTCCTACCACCAGTAACTGTTGTAGCATTTTCGGGAAACGATATCTTGCTCTCAGTAAAATTCTCACTATGCAGTGCCATGCCTTCAGGCAGTTTTACAGAGACAAAAGTGCTGGCTATATCTTTGCCTATTCCCAATTCTGCATCCAAAAAATATTTGTTATCTTGAGCTTTCACGAAGTCGTTAGTCTTAAAATTAAACTCTATTGTCCTTTTTTCTTGAGTCAAATTAAAGCTGCAGCTTATAGCACTTACCAAACCAGCTTTAACGCTACAATCAATAGGGCCAGAGATGCTAGAAGCTGTAAAATTCTCGACTTTCCCTATCACATCAAAACTAAAAGAACTTTCTGGTTTGACAAAAGTTATCGTTAGCTTAACATCGCTTCTTCCTCTTTCATCTAATACGATCTCCGCTCCGTAGAACTGAACTTGAGCGAGAACATTAGCAGTAAGAAATATAAATACCAGAAAAAATGAAACAGTTGCAAATAGTTTCACAAAAATAAATATACTTAAAACTAATTTATTCTTTCGCTATTCAGAGTTTTTATTTCAGTAAATGGTTTCACCAAAGATATTCAACCTTCTTAGCAAACCAATTCCAAGAATTGTTTGCTAATCTGTTATAACATTCATCCTCAAGCCACAGTTAGGACATCTGTCTTTTACCATGTTATTCTTCTTAATAAAAAATCCATCTCTCAAGATCAAAGGCTCCTGGCAGTTGTAGCAATAAGTGTTTTCATAAGGATGGCCTGGAACGTTACCAATATAAACATATCTTAAGCCGGCTTTTTTTGCCTCGTCTATACATTTTTCTAAAGTAGAAACAGGAGTAAATGGAAGCTCTAGAAGCTTGTAGTCAGGATGGAACTGCAAAACGTGAAAGGG
>JASEGQ010000018.1:0-1552 GCA_030017875.1 Candidatus Aenigmatarchaeota archaeon | reverse complement strand
GTAAATGGAAGCTCTAGAAGCTTGTAGTCAGGATGGAACTGCAAAACGTGAAAGGGGATTTCTGATCCAAGCTCAGCGTTGACCCACTCAGCCAATTTTCTGCATAGTTCAATGCTGTCTCCAACTTGTGGAACTATTAGATCTGTAATTTCAATAAAGATTCTTTGTTTCTTCATCTGTTTTAGAGCATCGAATATCGGAGAGACGTCAGGAACTGACATAAACTTTTTGTAAAATTCTGGATCTCCAGAGGCTTTGAAATCTACTGTAGCAGCATCAAGGTATTTCATCTTCTTCAAAGCATCTTCTGTGATATAGCCGTTAGTGACAAAAGTGTTTAATATGTTGCTTCTGTGAGCGAGCTTTGCAGTTCTATAAGCAAACTCAAAGAAAATCGTTGGCTCTGTGTAAGTGTAGCTGATAGATTTGCAGTTGTTTTTCTCTGCTAGCTTGACTATTTCTTCTGGTGAATACTTCTCACCCCATTCTTTACTATCTTTTATTTGTGCTAAGCCATCGTGACTTATCTGCCAATTACAACAGTTGCTAACAGACACGAAGTTGGATAAGTAGGAATGGTCCTCATCTTCAACTTCAAGATTGTACACAAACCCGGAGAAATTCTCTGCATATATTTTTCTGATTGGTATAAAATTATAGCTTCTGTTCTCAAAGAATTTAGATTCCTTAGCTCTAGGAGCATTTTCAAGTCCATTTAAGAAACTGTTTATAACCTCTTCACCGAAAATTTTTACACTGAAGAAAGAATTGTTCACCCTGTTTGAAAGAATATCTTTTAGATCTACTTTTTTTGTATCTTCTCCATTTATAATAAATTTTGGTATAACCAAAAAATGGCCATTTGTTATATCTTTAGCAGGTATCTTAATTATTTTGTCTCTATCATAAACGAGAAATTCGTGAGATGGTGTAGCTTTTAATTCTGGTAAATTGTATGGTTTGATTACTACAAGCTCACCGTCATAAGGATGCTTATATACTTTTGTTATTTTAGAGACTTTTCCTGTATGAGTAATTGTCGTGTAATTTCCCAAGAAACTAATAAACCCGTCTTCAAATTTAAGAACATTCCCTTTATTAAACAGATTTTCAAAGGTAAGAAGCCCTTCATTAGTTAAAACTCTTGTTCGAGGCTCAAAACAAAACTGGCAACGAAAGTTGCAGCCACGAGCTGCTACTGATAGGGCAGTTGAGCCAGGATGGAAATGGAATAAAGGTTTTTTCTCTATCGGATCGATATTAACAGAAATAAGCCTGCCATAGTTTAATGAGTAGAGTTTGTTGTCTATGTTTTTTCTGACAAGACAAAATCCAAATTTATCTTTAGCTATAAAACATCTTCTCGCGCATAGATCGCAGCGAACACCGTTTCTTTCTCTGTGCCAAAGCATTGCCTCTTGCATTCTATCACCAGAAGGCTTAATATATATTTGGTAAAGGACAGTATTATAGATTGAAGCCCCGATAGCTCAGTTGGTAGAGCAGTTGTCTCGTAAACAACAGGTCGTGGGTTCAATTCCCACTCGGGGCT
>JASEGQ010000017.1:4464-11719 GCA_030017875.1 Candidatus Aenigmatarchaeota archaeon | reverse complement strand
CTTCAGAGTTTCTACCCACCCGGACGTCCAGTAGAGCCATTTCAAGGATGGCCTTATACAATAATTTTATTCTACAAATTTTTACAATTCTTCAAGCAGACAACTTTGACAGAAGCAGCTATTCTATCGCCTTTGTTAATGGTGGCTTTAATTCCGATTCCAGCGTTTTTTCTAGGAAAAACTTTAACCGAAAATAATATTGCAGGATTAGCTACCGCTCTATTCGCAGTTCTAACACCTACCTTTATCGGAGTGAGCACGGCAGGCTATTGCGATAGCGATGCTACTGTTGTTTTCTATTCCTTTCTCTCTGTTTTTTCTGTAATGCTGGCTTTGAAGAAAAGATCGATTCCTTACTACGCTTCAGCGATTTTAGCGAATTTATTGTTCGTTTTTAACTGGGGAGGAGGTTGGCTTACCCTAATTCTCTTCTTCGTCTTCTTTCCAGCGATTATTTTTTTCAGAGCAATAGAAAGCGTTTTTCGAACTAGAAAATTCGCTTTTGATCTACAAGCTCTTCTGAAGGAAGCAAAAACATTTCTTCTCCCTTTGGGTATAATTTTTATAGTAACGAATTTAATCGGATTCTTCCTCTGGAATTCCACAATGCTTCACTCCTTCTTCGGAGGTCTAGCTTTTACTGGCTTAGTAGGTCAGCCTTTGCTTGTTAACATTTCAGTAGCGGAACTACAGCCGATCAACATCTTTTCAAGGGAGGGATTTTTTGCTGTTGTGAATAGAGTGGGCTTATTACCAGTTCTCTTAACCTTCTTTGGTCTGCCTCTACTCGCTTTCTACAAAATTTACAGAAAAGAGAGAATAAGCTTTGAGGAGATCTTTCTCTTCCTTTGGGCTTTTGTGATGTTTTATCTCATAACGAGAGGGGTAAGATTCTCATTGCTTTTTTCCATTGCCTCAGCTGTTTCCGCAGGCTATGTTATAGGGAATTTGCTACGTTATCTAAAAGGAAAAAATGTTTTAATTTTCTCAACAGTTTTTGGATTCATCGCTTTGCTAACTTTAATGTTCGTTTCGGACGCAATACAATTCGGCCTTGCTTCCACTGGAATGATTTTAAGCCAAAACTGGTACGATGCTTTGGATTGGTTAAAGGTTAATGCAGACAAGGATTCTTTGATAGTGACGTGGTGGGATCCTGGGCATATAATAGCAGGTTATACAGGCTTAAAGGTTCATGCTGATGGGGCACATTGTCCTCCGGGAGTTTGCATACCATACGACCACAATATAAGAATTCAAGATATGGGATTTGTTTTTTCGACCAGTGACGAGGAAAAGGCTGTAGCAACTCTTAAGAAATATATGAGTTTAACTCCGCAGCAATGCCAAGAGGTGAAAAAAGCTTTTGCTGATGCTATTCCAAAAGAGGCTTGCAAACCTGTTACAGAAATGTATTTAATAGCAAGCTCTGACCTTATTGGCAAGTATCACTGGTTATCTTATTTCGGTCAGCGAGGAAATGCTAAAGATTTTATTCAGCTCCCCTTAACAGGTTATGATCCGAACCAAGGAATTTTGAGCTACTATAATGGCGTAATATATCTTATAAGAAAAGAGAATCAATGGGTTCCTGTTTATCAAGGCAGATATGTTATTAAAGAGATTGTCTACTATGAAGACGGAGCTCAAAAACGATTGAACTTTACAAACGTAACAGATTCTGTTGACGGCTTGCTTTGGGTGGATCCAAGTTATCGGATTGTGATTTTCATGCTCCCAGAGGTCAGGGATTCTTTGTTTACCATTATGTTTTTTTGGAACGGGCGAGGACTAAAGCACTTCGATTTAAAATTTTCTAATCCTGAGGTTCGCATTTTTAAAGTAATATTTTAATAAAAAGTTGTAATTTTCATTGAAGAATTAATTAAGGCGCGAAACAATGAAAGTTCTGCTGATAAACCCACCATTTTCGTCTAGTTTTCCTTCCCTGTCTTGCTATCCTCCTCTTGGTTTAGCTAGTCTAGCAGCTGTATTGGAGTCTAATGGAATAGACGTCCAAATTATCGATGCGGCAGTCGAAGAATTGTCGGCGGATGAATGTGCTGGCAAGGCTTTGTCAGCCTCCCCTGATTTGGTTGGAATAACTGCGATGACTCCCACTTATCCACAAGCACTTAAAGTTGCCAGATTAATCAAATCGCAAAAAAATATCCCAATCTGCATAGGAGGGTTTCATGCAACTTTTCTTCCAGAAGAGACATTGGCGACTGGTGTGTTTGATTATTTAGTCAGAGGTGAGGGGGAGTTCACCTTTTTGGATCTGTGTAAATCTCTTCAAGAAAATAAGGATGTCAAAAGCATAGCTGGTCTGTCTTACTATAAAAATAAAAAAGTTAAAAATAACGTGTCTCGAGAATTTATCTTAGACCTGAACACACTCCCAAGACCCGCGTACCATTTGCTTGATTTTGATAAGTATCAATCGAAAGCACCGCCTGGGTTTGTAAGGAAAAAGCCATGGCTCACGATGGTCACAAGCAGGGGGTGTCCGTTTTCTTGTAAGTTTTGCTCGTCGTCTGTTTTCTGGGGAAAATGTTGGAGAGGTTTTTCGCCAGAAAGGGTCGTGACCGATGTAGAGTTGGTTCTCGATCGATACGATTTAAAGTCGTTGTTTTTTGTTGATGACAATTTTACATTTTTTAAAAGAAGAGTTGAAAAAATTTGTTCTTTAATAAAAGAAAAGAGTTTGGAGTTTGAGTTTACTTGCAACTGTCGTGTCGATCAAGTTGATTTAGATTTATTATCAAAAATGTACAGTGCTGGTTGCTGGAGAATAGGTTTTGGCATAGAAGCAGGAACCCAAGAAGTTCTGGATTGGTACGAAAAAGGGTTTAGTTTAGATGAAGCGAAAAGTGCTATCGAAGCGTGTAAAAAAGTTGGAATATCACCGATCTGCTATTTTATCATAGGCGCCCCAGTCGAAACAGAAAAAACGATAGAGAGAACAATAGAATTTGCGAAGGAGCTTGATGCAGACGCGGTTGGATTTTCTTTTCTTATCCCATTCCCTGGAAGTTGGTTGTATGAGTATTGCGTCGAAAACAACTTATTAGTCTCTACCGATTGGGAGAAATATACACAAGATGTACCGTTGATAAAAATGCAAAACCTATCTATGGACAGCCTGCAAAAACTGGGGAGATTGGCATACAGAAAATACTATTTTAGGTCAAAATTTATTCTCAGGCAACTTATAAGCAGTTTCAAAAGTCCAACTACTTTGTGGAACGGTTTTAAGACTATATTAAAGTGGTTTTTTAAGTCTGGCGAATAAAAAATTTTTATACTCTCTAGTTTAATTTAAATCTATGGCAGAATTCTTTTCCTTAACCCCTTTCGAGAGAATCCTTAAGAAGGCAGGAGCAAAAAGGGTTTCTCGCGGGGCTTTAGAAGAATTTGCAAATGTCATGGAAGAGGAGATTTTTAAAATTGCAAAAGAGGCAGCACTCCTAGCTAAGCATGCCGGAAGGAAAACGATAATTGATGCCGACATAAGAGCTGCGAGAAGAAAGATTTAACTATTAACTAATAATATATAAATTTTGAGAAAATGTCTTCTGTCGAGGATATTCTGAATGAGCTGGAAAAAAAGACAAAAATTTCTAGGGAAGAGTTAAAAAAAAGAATAGTTCAAAAACAGGAAGAGCTATCTGGCCTGGTCTCTCTGGAAGGAGCAGCATACTTAGTTGCAAGAGAGCTAGGGATAAATCTGTTGGAGGAGGTGAGAAGAAAGTTAGAAATAAAGAACATCGTTCCTGGGATGAGAAATGTTAACACCATAGGGAGGGTTTTTAAGATCTTAAACATCGTTGAGTTCAAAAGGGCTGACGGAAGTGACGGAAGGGTCGCTAATTTTTACCTCGGAGATTCTTCTGGGTGTGTAAGAATAGTCTTATGGGACAAACAAGTCAGCTTGATCGAGGAAGGAGCAGTTAAACTCGGCGATGTCATCCAAGTTTTCAACGGTTTGGCAAAGGAGAATGTTTTTGGGGAAATTGAAGTAACCTTAGGAAAGTACGGTGGTGTGAGAAGCGTCGAGGATTCGTTTGATTTGCCTTCTCTAGAAGAGCTCAATCGAAGTTTTATTTTTGCTCCACAAAAAGCTGATATTGCTAATATCAGCCCTGGAGGAGTTTTTGAAGTTAGGGGAAACATAGTTCAGGTCTTTAAGACTAGTTTTATTTTTAGGATATGTCCTGTCTGCGGAGTTGGTCTTAGAGAAATTGAAGGAAAGTTCAGATGTGCAGAGCATGGAGAAGTTGAATCGAAACCAGAGCTTGTTATAAACTCTATAATAGATGATGGCACTGGCAGTATGAGAGTTGTGTTTTTTAGGGATTTGGCAGAGAAAATCTCTGGTATAAGCGCTAGCGAGCTTGCTGGATTAGAGGAAGGGGAGAGATACGAGCATATAAAAGAAAAGCTAATGGGTAAGGAGTTAATAATTATCGGAAGAGTGAAGAGGAATAAGAGATTTGATAGGTTAGAATTAATAGGGAACAGCTGCAAAGATTTAAATGTTTTGGAGGAGAGTAAAGAATTAGCTAAAGAGATAGAGTTAAAGTTGGGTAATTTCACTACTGTCGTGAGTTAGATTAATATACCTGCTGAAAATAATTAAAGGTGAAGATGTTGCCTAAAAAGGAAATGGAATTAGAAGATATTCCTGGTGTAGGGGAAAAAATAGCTGAAAAGCTAAGAGAGATTGGTTACACAGATCCTATGGTCATTGCAGTTACTTCTCCTTCAGAGCTAGCCGCGATAGCAGAGATTGGTGAAGGACAGGCTGCCAAGATAATAAACTCAGTTAGACAGATGCTAGAGATAGGGTATGAGACTGCTGAGAAGATTTTAGAAAAAAGAAAAACTGTTGCAAAGATCACTACAAACTCAAAAAATCTTGATGAGTTACTAGGAGGCGGCGTCGAAACCCAGGCGATTACCGAAGCATATGGTGCATATGGTTCTGGTAAGACTCAGTTAGGCTTTCAGTTAGCAGTTGATGTTCAATTGCCGAAGGATAGAGGTGGGATAGAGGGCAACGTTTTATGGATTGACTCAGAGCATACGTTTAGGCCTGAAAGAGTAGTTCAAATCGCAAAATCGATGAAATTGGACACAGAAAAAGTTTTGAAAAATATTTTTACCGCTAGAGCATTTAACGCTGAGCATCAAATATTTCTTATCGAAAAATCCCCAGAGATGATCGAGCAAAATAATATTAAATTGATAGTCGTAGACAGCCTTACTTCGCATTTTCGTGCAGATTTCGTCGGCAGAAGCGAACTAGCGGAGAGGCAGCAAAAGCTGAACAGACATTTGCATCAGCTACAGAGACTAGCAGATGCGTTCAATCTTGCAGTTTATGTTACGAATCAAGTTATGGCAGATCCGTCAGTACTTTTTGGAGATCCTACTCGAGCTGTTGGTGGTCATGTGCTCGGGCATATGTGTGTTACTCCAGATACTTTAGTTCAATTAAGTGATGGCGGTATAACAGAGGCAAGAAATATACACAATCCGTTGGGTATCGCTGGCATTGATTTTAATAATTTAAAACTATCTGAGGGCACTTGCAACGGTGTCTATAAATCGAATAGGAATAGGATTATTGAAATTAACAATTCATTAAGGATTTCACCGGAACACACAGTTTTTAGGGTAAATGGATTGGATGTCGTTGAAACTGAGGCTAAATATTTAAAGAAAGGCGATTATCTAATTGTTCCTAAGCAAATTGGTTTTGAAGGTGAAGATGTAGAACTGTCTAGGGTTGAACCGGAAAGAGTTTTTGTAATATCAAAAGAGGGTTCTAAAATAATTAAAAAAGAAGTTAGAAAAAGGAGAATTTCTTTAAAGAAAAAAAGTGTCGAATTGTTTGGGGTGACACCAAGACATCTGAGAAGAATTTTAAATCAGAGCTATCCTACTAGAGAGGTTGTAATCAAAAAAATTACAAAATCGCTCGGTGTAAGCTTGAGCAAGTGTGTAAAAGAGGTAGAAACTAATAAACATAAGAAAATAAAAATACCAAAAAAATTATCACCATCAGTAGCGCAATTATTAGGATATTTCTTAGGTGATGGTAGTCTTTATGAAAATTCTATAAGGTGGAGAGATTATAGACATGAGGTATTAGAAAATTACAACAGAATACTGTTTCAAGTTTTTGGATTAAAAGGCAGGATAAGTAAAGTAAAAAACAAAAATTGTTACCAACTTGAAATAAGCAATAAATACATAGCAGAACTTTTCAGATACCTTGCAGATGATTACTTTGTTTTGTCAAAGAGTAAGAAAGATTGCATCAAAGGATTTTTGAGAGGAATTTTTGATGCTGAATGTAGCATTGAAGGGAGTAAGTTGTATTTAAGAAACACTGATAGAAAACTATTGGAATTTATTAAATTGTTACTACTAAGGTTTGGCATACATTCCAAAATCCATAAACAAGAAAAAGCTTTCAGTCTCTCGATAATCAGAGATTCAGATAGATTTTTTGATATGATAGGCCTGACTGCTTTAGACAAAGTGAGCAAATTCAATAGGCCAAACTCTAAGAGGGAAATAATTCCAATAGACAGAAAATTACTGAATCAAATTTTTAAGAAGTATAAAATTAAAAAAAGAACTGATCTAAAATATATAACTAGAGAATATCTGGGGAAATTGTGCACAACTAATCCAGAATTGAGGAAAATTTTTGCTAGATTGCTAGACTCAGATTTGTCATTTGAAAAAATAACTTCAATAAGAATTTTAAATAACAGGGAAGAGCTTATAGATATATCTGTGCCTGGTACAGAGAATTTTATTGCTAACGGCTATCTTGTGCATAACTCTACTTATAGGCTCTATCTCAGGAGGGGGAAAGAAGGAACTAGGATTTCGCGTCTTGTTGACAGTCCTGGCCTCCCTGAAGGAGAAGCAGTTTTCAAAATTACCGAAGCAGGTATAACCGATCCTTAGGAATAAATTTAATCTTGTGTCTAAATATGAAGATTCTTTGTAGAGGAGCAGAAAGTATTATTTATCTTGATAGGTTTGAGGATCAGAAAGTTTTGGTAAAAGAGAGAATAAAGAAAAACTACAGAATAGAGCAGATTGACCAAGCGTTGAGAAAGACAAGAACAAGAAAAGAAGTAAAGCTGCTTACAGAAGCAAGAAAGTGCGGAGTACCGACGCCTAAGATTTTGCACGTAGATGAACTCAACCATAAAATAATCATGGAATT
>JASEGQ010000017.1:0-4364 GCA_030017875.1 Candidatus Aenigmatarchaeota archaeon | reverse complement strand
GAAGATATATTTTATTGATTTTGGTTTGGGCGAATTCTCGAGAAGAATAGAAGATCAAGGAGTGGATTTGAATTTGCTGTTCGAAGCCCTGAAGTCAACTCACTTTAAAATATTAAAACCTTGTTGGGATAATATCATTAAAGGCTACAAGCAAGAATATAAGAATGCAGACAAGGTTTTAGAGAAGGTGGAAGAAATTGAAAAACGTGCTAGGTATGCTAAGAGGCAAAGATAAGTTCGAGACTGTAGAGAATTGTTCAATTCTTTTTATAGCTGTTGGCGCAGCTATGCTCACTTCTGGAATCGGCTTGACTGTTCTAAGCCCAAAAGGAGTTTCAGCTGTATTAGCGATGCTGGGAAGTCTTATCAGCTTTTTGTCAACAGTTGTTTTGATTTTCACTTGGTTGGCAAAGGAATTTTTAGGTGAATAGAGCCTATTTTTATGCTTCTTAAGGAGTATTTTTGGTTTTAATTTATAGTTAAAATAATCAATATAAAGATAAGAAGAAATTTGTAAGTGATTACGTGGCTAGAATCTATTCAGGTAGAAGAGGAAAGTCTGGATCAAAAAAACCGCCGATAAAGTTTGTTCCTCGATGGGTCAGGTACAAGAAAGACGAGGTAGAAAGACTTGTCGTCAAACTTGCGAGAGAAGGGCATAGCTCTGCTGTTGTTGGTCAGATTCTAAGAGATCAGTACGGTATACCAGATGTAAAAGCGATCACAGGGAAAACCATAACAAAAATAATGAAAGAAAACAAGCTCTATCCAGAAATACCAGAAGATCTTATGAGCTTGTTGAAAAAGGCAGTTAAACTTAGAGAGCACCTCGAAAAGCACAAAGCAGACAAGCATTCGCTAAAAGGCTTGCAGAACTTAGAATCAAAGATAAGAAGATTGGCTAAGTACTACTCTCGAGAAGGAGTTATGCCTAAAGACTGGCAATACAGTTATGAAGAAGCAAAACTAATTGTGCGAAAGTGATTGCTTGTTCTTGGAAGAAATTGGGAGAATCGCTAAAATTTTTAAGTCTTTGATTAAAGAAAAACGAGTGAGGATTTTTTCTCATCTAGATGCTGACGGAATTTGTTCAGCTTCAATAATTTCTAAAACTTTGATAAGAGAAGGGACGAACTTCGAACTCAAAATCCTTAAACAGCTTACAAGAGAAGAGATAAAAAATTTGAGGATTAGAGAAAGCGATTTTTTGGTTTTAACAGATTTTGGAAGTGGTCAGTTAGATTTGTTGAGAGACCTGCTCGATAGAGCTCAAGTCTTAGTTATAGACCATCACGAATCAAAAGCGATTGAGCACTTGAATCTATTTCATCTCAACCCATTGATTTTTAATGAAGAGGAAATATCCTCCTCCATGGTTTCTTATCTTTTTGCTAAGAGCGTTGATATAAAAAATGCTGATCTAATAGACTTAGCTATCGTTGGAGCTGTGGCAGACGAACAGGATGAAAAATGGGAGTTTAGGGGTTTAGCGAAAAGAATTTTGGAGGAGGCAGAGACTATAGGAAAAATAGTTGTAACAAAGGGCTTGAGGCTATACGGAAGAATAACAAAGCCAATACACAAAACACTTGAGCATTCTTTTGATCCAATAATTCCTGGCATAAGTGGTTCAGAATCGAATGCTGTTCAGTTTTTGTCTGAGCTTGGGATAGCAGTGAGAGAAGATGACGAGTGGAAGAGGCTTAAGGATTTGACACTAGAAGAACAGAAAACTCTCGCGTCTGCTATAATAATCGAGAGGCTGAGAAGCAAGCACTCTGATGCTGAAGACATCTTCGGAGATATCTACACAATATCAGGAAGGCCAGAGGAGCTGCAGGACGCAAGAGAGTTCGCAACGTTTTTGAACGCTTGTGGTAGGTTTGGAAAAGCAGATATCGGAATAAGAATTTGTCTTGGAGACTTGGAAGCTGTCAGTGATGCTTTGTGCGTTCTCGAAGAATATAGGAAGCTGATCGGCGAAATCATCAATTGGATAAGGGAGAACGAAGCCATTTTAACTAAGGACTTCGGTGTTTATTTGTTTGGAAAGAATTTCATTCCAGAAACTTTGATAGGCACGATAACTTCAATCCTTCTGAACTCGAATCTAATAGATACGAACAAACCGATCTTTGGTTTTGCAGAAACAGATAGCGGAGAAGTAAAAGTTTCTGCAAGAGTTTCAAGAGATTTTAAACTAATAAATCTAGGGAAAATTGTTTCTGATGCATCGAGGCAAGTTGAAGGAGAAGGTGGCGGACACGTTTCGTCTGCCGGTGCTCTGATTCCAAAAGGAAAAGAAGATAAGTTTGTTCAAGCAATTGAAGATATGCTAGGCGAGACTTTTGGTAAAAGGGAAAGGTAAGAAAAAGGACTGGTTTGTTATAGTTGCGCCAAAGATGTTTGGTGAAAAGGAGATAGGGAAAGCTATGGTTTCGGATCCAGGGTCTTTGATGGGAAGGAGGGTTGTTCTTAACCTAGCGGAGCTAACAAACAATTTTGCAAAATATTACATGAAGTTTGCTTTCAGGATTAAAAGAATAGAGGGGAACAGAGCATTCTCTGAATTTGATGGTTCAGAGTGTTTGAGAGATTATATCTCTAGGATGGTTTTAAGAAGAGTGAAGAGGATTGACGCTATTCAGGATCTTCAAACAAAAGACGGCATTAGAATAAGGGTTAAGAGTTTGATGATAGCTTCTAGGAGGATGAAGAGCAGTATAGAGAAAAAGATGAGGAGAGAAATAGAAGAAATGATCAAGAAAGAGGTCGAGAGTTCTACCCTTGAAGATTTTGTTAAGAAGATTATCAACGATAAGATAAAGAATAAGGTTCTGAAGGAAGCGAGAAAAATCTATCCTGTTAGGAACTTTGAGATAAGAAGGACTGAAGTCCTGCAATGATCGAAGGACCGAAAATTGTGAATAAGACCAGACATATCGTTACAATTGTTATCGCGCCCACAATTTCTTTATTGTATTTTTTTGAAACCCTTTCTGCTATTGCTTGTAGCATAAGCCCTCCATCTAAAGGATAAATCGGCAGGATGTTAAAAACTGCTACAGCGTAGTTTAAAAGCCACATCCAGAAGAATAGGTTCATAAAAAAATTAAAGAGTTGAGTGTTACCCCTGATTTTGATTGTTGTGACTATGCCAAGATACGGCCTAGTTTGATTCTCATTTACCACAATTTCTCCGGCAGTTATTATATACCTAGAATTATTTGCTACAACCTCTATTTCGTCTCCAGGTTTCACGCCTTTCAAGTGCTTTGATAAGTATTGCCCGGTGATAAGGTCTACATAGTTTATTTCTGTTGGCATCTGATTAATTTCTGTTATCACAGTTCCATTTTTCAGCCCTGCTTTGTCTGCCGGGCTGTTTTCTGTTACGTTAACTACAAAAACCTCTAGCTGAGCATGGTTTGGAACTAAGGCAGGCCATACGACATCTGGTATTATGCCTGCTTTCAAAAATGGGTTGAACAGAAAAAATGCGAATGCTATGTTTGCAAAACTTCCAGCAGCAAATATCTTTAGTTTGCTTAACAGTTTTGCTTTTTTTAATTTTTTTTCATCAGGCTCGACAAAAGCTCCTGGAATTATTAGAAGGAGGAGCAGGCCAGCAGACTTTACTCTTATTCTTTCGACTCTGCTCATTATCCCGTGAGCTATCTCATGTGGAAACAAAATCGTTGGGATTATGATTATCCAAAACCAAAATGGTATCAGTATATAGCCAGTGCCTACCACTGTCTCTGGAGTTGGTGACGGAAATACAACTCCACCAAAACCCTCCTTGACCTCACCAGTGATTATTTGCCAAGAGCGAAGTGACAAGCTGAATAAGCTGTCTGCAACTAAGATGAAACAAACTGCTATTGCTATGATTCCTATAATCTTCCAGAATTTTCTAAACCTCGCGATTCTGTCAAGAAGCTTCAATCCCTTCTTTGTTCTCCTCATCAGCAAGACGTATTTGAATTCGATGTTCTTTCTGTCGAGATAAATTAAGATAGCAAGAATTCCGAAGAACACTACTATCGAGAGCAGGTAGATGTTTAGCATTAAATCAATATTATTTTTTATTTTTTAAGAAGTGCACTTAAGAGATAATCCTCGAACTTAAGATTTGGAAAGCTGGATTTTTCTTGTCTGATTCTTCAGTAGGAAGTCAAAAGGTGGGTTTAACTCGAGTTTTCTGATTTCCCTATTTTTGACCCAGATTCTTTTAAAGATGGCTTTGGCAGCTTCTTTCTTTGCCTGAAGCTAAACTTCTTATGCAGTCTTGAAAGGGTTGAGGCTAAGATCATACATTTGTCAATGAAGTCGAAGTTTGTGCTGTAATCCTTTTCTAAAAC
>JASEGQ010000016.1 GCA_030017875.1 Candidatus Aenigmatarchaeota archaeon | reverse complement strand
TTTAGCTTTCTTTTCAACCTCTTCTTCAATACCCAACTTTTCGACTAGCTCTTTATACCTATTCCTTATAGTCACCTCGGTGACACCCACAATGTCAGCAACTTCTCTTTGAGTTCTCTTCTCTCCAACTAGAACACAAGCAACGTATATTGCAGCTGCTGCTACGCCTGTTGGTCCTTTACCAGAAGTAACGTCGTGCTTTTTAGCCTTTCTCAAAATCTCAACACTTTTAGCCTGAACTCTATCGCTCAAACCAAGCATCGAACAGAAACGAGGAACAAAAGTTATCGGATCTGCTGGCAAAATTTTTATTGCAAGCTCCCTTGCTATGTATCTGTATGTACGACCTATCTCCCTTTTTTCAACTCCACTCGATTCAGAGATCTCGTCCAAAGTTCTTGGACTTCCAAACTCTCTAGAAACTGCGTAAGTCAAAGCAGCTATAACAGACTCGATGCTCCTTCCTCTAACCAATCCTTTATTCACAGCCTCCTCGTAGTATCTTGCAATTCTTTCATGCACAGATCTTGAAAGATTCAAAAACGAAACAATTCTCTGCAGCTCTGATAGAGCAAAAGAGAGGTTTCTGTCCTTAGATTTTATCAGTCTCTTGTGCCATTTTGTTAGTCTATAATACTGAGCCCTTTTTCTTGCAGGCACTTTGTATAGTTCACCAAGTCCTTTACCAATTTCTGTAGTTAGTCCTTTGTCATGCTTAGTGAAAGTTAGAGGAGCTCCACCCCTTGCTCTTTTGCTCATCTGTTCAGAATCAAAAGCTCTCCACTCCTGTCCTGTGTCGATTATCTCTTCTTTCATCACTGCTCCACAGTCCTTGCAGTACAGCTCTCCCCTAGAAGGATCCTCTATCAAAGCAAAGCTTCCACACTCAGAGCAACGAGGCATTTGCTTTGTTACCTTTCTTTTTCTTGGCATTTTATCACTTTTGAGTAACTAACATTTAAATCAAAGGCTTATTGAATGTTATATCAAAAAATATTTAAATAAATAAAGCGAAATACAATTAAATTTTCGGTAATTCAAATGAAAGAGGATTTAAATTGGTTAATTGGAATGATAGAGGGAGGAGGGACTTTTCTTATAAACATTTGCTTAAGGGATGGTGGGTTTTCGATCTATCCGATTTTCAGGTTTGTACTGCCAGAGAAGAACAAGGATGCTATTATTTTAATTAAGAATTTACTAGGATTCGGTAAAATAGAATTCAAATCAAATGAGATATTGAAAAAGAAAGGGATCGTACAAAACCGATATTCTTATACTGTAATGGGTTTAAATGAGGCTCAGAAATTTATCGAAACTTTTGATGAGACTTTATTTAGAACTTCAAAGAAAGAAGACTTCATTTTATGGAAAGAAGCTGTAGGAATAATAAAAAATTACCAACATTTAACTTATGATGGATTTGTTCGCATATGCGAAATAAGAGATAAAATGAATACGAAACAAAAAAGAAGAAATTATAAAAGTAAGGATTGGTTTCTTAAACAAGTTAAAAACAATAAAAATTTCTTTTCAGAAAAAAATATTCAGAAACGTAAAAAAACAAGCATGAGTATTAGACGTCTAAATAAGCTCAGTCTTTCTGCAGCTAAAGTGATTAGCTAATTTTTCTGGTTTAAATTTATTTTTTCTCTATTCTGCGATTAAACATCAAAAAGATAATTATTTTATTTCCATAGAGCTTATAGGAACTCTTGCTAGCCTTCCTCCACAAATCGAACAAGCCATTCCTCTTTCAAAAAATTTGCCGCAATTCCTGCAGAATTTTCTCCATCTTATTAGCCTTGTTATTTTTTTGCTAAAGATCGAGATGTATTTTATTTTCAGTTTTTCTGCAACGTTTTGAATGCCTCTGTCATCAGAGATTATTGTGCAGTTACTCTCTTTTGCCAAGGCTAAAACTTTTAAGTCAGTCTTAGACAGCTTTTCCAAGTCTCCAGTCTCCTTTGCTATTTCTTTTATTCTTTCCACGGTTTCAATTTTTGGCTCGTTAACTTTTAGATTTAGACCTGACAATTTTAAAGAAGTCATCTTGTCTTTCACTTCTTTTACCACATCATCGCAAGTGATCATCTCCTCGAATTTCCTGAAATCGTTTAAATAGATTATCGCTGAAGTGTCTAAGACAACCCTCATGATTACAAATTGATTTGAAAATAAATATAACTCGAATATATACTATATAGGTGATGGTTTGGTAAAAGAGTTTCCTCTCTTGCCCTTAGAAAAGATTGCAAAAAAGGCAGGAAAAGAAGTAGGAGCAGATCGCGTGGCCCTATCGGCAACAAAAGAGTTGAGGAATGCTTTGTTAGAGATCGCGGATAAGATTGCTATTGATGCTGTAGTTGCTGCACACCATGCCAAAAGAGTGACAGTAAAGCGAGAAGACATCGTTCTAGCGACTAGGAAGTGATTTTGTGGAAAAAACTACAGCAGTAATAAAAGACCTTAAGCCTAATGGATTTGTGTTGATAAACGGTACGCCTTGTAGAGTCGAAAGAGTCAGCGTTACCAAGTCTGGAAAACATGGGGTAGCAAAAGCAAGAGTAGAAGCTATCGGCTTGCTAGACAGAAAAAGACACAGCATTGTTAAGCCAGCTGACGAGACTATAGATGTTCCGATAGTCACAAGAAAGAGAGCTCAGGTTTTAGCAATTATAGGGGACAAAGCCCAGATAATGGACCTAGCTGATTTTTCTGTTTTTGAGTTAGAAATTCCAGAAGAAAGGAGAGAAGCTGTGAAGCCAGGAGAAGAGATCGACTATTTTGAAGTTGTTGGGATAAAAACCTTAAAGGAGTTGAAATGATATGCTCGGTTTTTGGGATTTTCTTACAATAATTATCGTTGCTGGAATAATAGGAAAAATAATCGAAACTTACATTAGAACAAGATGTAAGAAGTAAGGAGTTAGTAGGCTATTTTTATTAGTTTTGCTCCCCATGTTCGACAGTTCTTGCTTATAATATGTTTGATTGCATTTGTTGCAATATTTCATTTAACAATTATTTTTTTATTTCTTAAATTCAAGAAATTTTATGAATGCTTCAAATAGTATGTCCTATGCATAGACAGAGTGAAAATGATTTTATCATGCGTTGAATAGTTTAAATAAAGCAATACATTAGCTAGATTTCAATATTATTTCATCCACTTATCTACATATTTTTCCAATTTTCTGAAAATCTCTTTCAATGCCTTAAGGTCATCGATGCAGTGTTCAACAATTTCTTCTCTTGCTTTTCTATTTCCTTTTATCGCTTTGAGATAAAGCTTTTGTACATCCTTTCCTGTGACGATCAAGTTCTTCTTGATCCCAAGAAATTTTGAAACTTCATCAAGTTTGTTGCTCGCAAATTTCAAATTTTCTTGGACTAGCTTGCAGAGGTCAATTATTCTAAAATCATAAATATCAGAGACGTCCAAACCATTTTTGATAGCACGAGAAACAAAGAAAGGAATGTCAAAACCAGAGTACCAGATAATTATTGGCTCTTCTCTATATTTTCTAAGCAACTCCATAGTTTCTTCGATTATCTTCTTCTCTTGTTCAGGCCCATCTGCAAAAAATATTTTTGACTCTCCATTCGGCAGAATTAAACCAGCAGCGATGAGCATTCCTACGTCTGCTTGAAAAGAGGTTGTTTGTGGGGTTTCTTATGCCTTTCCACATCGAGGAATATCAATTCTTCACCTCCTTACCTTCTTTTCGAATCAAGAACATCATATTCTCTCTTACAAAAACAAAGAATTTAAAGATTTCCAGGGTAGACTTCCGATCAAATTTCAGAAAAAGATTTCTGAAACTACCATAGGATAGGCTGTTTGTCAAGGTTAGGCAACCTGAGGCTTTTGGGAAGAGCATGCTGAACATCTCGCTCGAAAGCTTGATGCTTACACATCTCTCCCATCAAACTTGTAGTCTACAAGGGCCTTCGTCATTCTGCCGATTATTGCTAATCAGCAGAACGATCGGCTGTCTATTTTTCCGGATGGTTTCGTCCTTAGATGCCTTCCTGCTCTAGAAGATAGCTTATACTTCTAAAGTTTCAGGACTTATCCATGTATGGCTTAGCTGCCCGGCTATGCTTTTAACAACCGGTACACCAGAGGCCACAGAAGGGCGTTCCTTTTACGTATATTCACGCCAATTTCTTTGGCGTGAATACATTTCGTACTCACCCTTCCTTCCGGTCAGACAACCAGCACCTCGAGTAGATAGCGACCGAACTGTCTTTGTCGTCATGCCAAACGCATAATTTTTACCATTCTTAGTTCTAATATCCTTAGGATTTTTTGTTTTGTAGAAAGGTCCGCATATTTGACTACTACTCGACGGTCTTTTATTTTCTGCGCTGACATGATCACGACGTTCTAAACCCAGCTAGCGTCCCCCTTTAACCAGTGGGCACCTGTACCCTTGGCTGCTACTGCACAGCCAGGAGGGGGGGAGCCGACAGCGACGCACCAACGCGCCAGGTCGATTTACCCAATAGTCGCTACAACGTGGAAGCGAAGACCTGTGGGCTTTCACTGGCCACGGGCCCATTATTCGAGGTGACAATCGAGATTTTTAAATTCGATAGTCACTTCCCCGAGGTAGCTTTTCTGATACCACCAGCAGCCATTAAGGCTAACTGATGTATCGCTAACCCATGCTTTCGCAGCTGAACTCCTCGCTTTGCAGAGTTCAGTCAGGCCAGCTTTTGCGTTTACACTCTACTCTTGGTTTCTAAGCAAGATGAGCTGACCTTTGGGCACCCTTGATGCATTACAAAGGGTGTACCGCCCCAGCCGAACTGCCCATCTGATGCTGTCCTCTTCCGAGTTAGCAGCAAAGTTGTGAGAAGCTAGTGTTACACTTTCCTCTCAGCTTTTGCCCGAAGGCTAAGCCTTAGCGAGTCCTAGCTACTCTATGTACTCACAACTTTACAACAACATCAGACTGCAGTAAAGCTCTACGGGGTCTTCGTTTCCCACTCGAGGTCTCTGGCCTGTTCACCAGAACAGCATTTTCGCTGGGTCCTAGCCTAGGACAGCAGGCTTGTCATTAGGTCATTCAGACGGGCCGTCATTTAAACGGCAAGGGAATGCGCTATGAGAGGCTCTTCCATAATCGAAATTTAGTAATCTTTTCAGGATGTGATGTTCCAATTTTTTGATAAAATGACCAAACATTTTCTTTTGACATTGTTAAATCGAAACTTGGGAATTTCCTTTCCTTATGTGGTTTACTAATCTTACTGTTTATTCCGAAATTCTTCAGCAAGATTTTTTGCAATTGTTTTAATACAATCGGATCTTGTCCATTCCACGAATGGTGAATCACTATGCGTTTTTGCTTTATATTTATTTCTCCTTCAGCGTCGAAGAAACCTCTTATAAACCATTTCTTAATTTCCGCTGGAGAGTTTCTAATTAAAGTGGGTACTTCCCACATTACTTGTAACCTTTTAGGATGTTCAAAGAACCTTTTGATGAAGATATAGATTGGCTTAGAATATATTCTGACTCTTGGAGTTTGTTCACCATAACTTTTGGTCCCTGTTTTTATTTTAAATGCATCCTCTATTATTGGAATTATCACGTGTTCTAGCCATTCTGTATTTTTCTGACTAAATTGAACTTCGTATTGGTTGTTGTAAACCTCTGGTAGTGAGCCATCCCTTAGTGATCCTATGAGATAAGCTAGTTTTGGAGTTAAAAATTTAGGAAGCTCTACTGGTGTTGAATTACTGTTTCCCTTAAATACAGAAAGCTCATCAAGTATTTCTTCTATTTGCTTTATTTTTTCTTGTGAAGGATTACAAGTTTTTTTCCAAATTTCGCATATTTCTTTGGCAAATCTTATTGGTAATGAACCCCTTCCTGAAATTAGTCTTTCAATCGAGGAGTTACTCAAGTTAAATTTTTGAGACAGTTTTTTCTTAATTTCAGAAACTTCTATTTTTTGTTTTACTTGAATCCACAAGTTTCTTATTATGCTTTCAACTCCAGTTATTCGCAAATCTTCTAAACTTAACTCTGTAAGGATATTTGGCAGTTCAATTTTTGGTTTATCTTGTGGTATTTCTAACATTTACCTTGTTATGTAATTGCTTATTTAAATATTTTTCTATACTACAATATATGGTTTGGAAGAACCTACCCATATTTACGCTACTTTACGACGGTCAGAGTTACCGCCGCCGTTTACTGGGGCTTCGCCCTGTTGAACCAGGGTTTCACACACCAGCACTGGGCAGACATAAGAGACTGTACATATGCTTTCGCACTAGCAGTCTCCAACGTTTTTATTAAACAGTTGCAAGCCTCTTGTCACTGCGACCTGCCTTCCCTTTCGAGAAAACAGGCACTGCTTCTACCGAAGATACGCAGCTAATTTGCCGATTTCCCTAGACTAGGTTCTCCCAACACGCCTTTGCCTTCTCAGCAAGGATACCTGTGTCGGTTCTTGGTACGATCATGAAGGATTCGATAGGTTTCCTTTTCACGGACTCCAGGAATTGGCTGAACTCCGCATACACGGAGCTATTCCTTCTTTAACCTGCTTCTCCTCATTATGAGACTCCACAGGCTTCAGAAGTTAACTTGCGTCAGCCTATCCTGAAGTGTCAGAAACCTAACTTGTGTCGCCACGAGTACCTTCATGGTATCGGAATATTAACCGATTTCCCATCGAGTGCTTCGGTTAAGAGCACCCTTAGGATCGACTAACTGCCAGCTGAAGAACATTGCTGGCAAACCCTGATCCTTAAGGCGGCTGAGATTCTCACTCAGCTATGCTGCTACTCACAGCAGGATCTTCAATTCCTTGCGATCCACTTCTTCTTACGAAGAAGCTTCTGCTCACAAGGAACGCCTCCCTACTCTTGCTTTCGCAATCTAGGGTATCGGTAGCTGACTTAGTCTCTTCCATTTTCAGGGCTCAAATCCTCGACGGGTAAGCTGTTTTGCGGCCAGCACCTGATATATAATTGCTTTCTTCTCTAGCCATTTATTGATTTTTCAGGTGCCAAACTTACGCACTTTTTAACTGATGGCTGCTTCTAAGCCTACAGTCCCGCTGTCTGGGGATTCGAACTCCCTTCTTCGTTTAGTCAGCATTTAGAGACCTTAACCCTAGGCTTGGTTGTTTCCATTTTGCATACTGAGCTTAACCCAGTATGCTCACTCCGGTCTTCTACGGTAGCAATAGATTCAGAGTTTGACAGGACAGCTGATGCTTTCGCACCTTGACCGCCCAATCAGTCTCTTTACCCTATTGCTTGCCTCTGACCAGGCTGTACTAAGGTACATTTCGAGAGGAACCAGCTATCACCGCTTTCGTTTGGCTTTTCACCCCTAATCCTAGATCACCCGAGGGATTGGGTCTCACCACCGGTATCGGGCTTCCATTCCTCTTTCGAGGAACTTCACCCTGTCCAGGATTAGATCAAGCGGCTTCGGGTCTTATCCCAGTGACTACAGGCACTTTCATACCCTTGCGCCACACTTCTTACGAAGCTACGCGCATATCGCTTTCGCTTTGGATGCGAGGCTTAAACCTCTTATCCTCGCCACTGAGATAAACTCCCTGCCCCGTTTTTCAGAACGGATGCTAGGACACTGTAAGCTATCCATCGTACTTTTCTCTTGCGAGAATTTCCTTTTGGAAAGCACCTTTCATGCCCTAGCTGACTATCTCCAACTTGGTTTCAGGCTCTTTTGGTGGAGGACCAGAACGACTTTAAAATAAGTGGAATTCTTTTAAAATAACTCTGGCCCTCTTTCACCCCGCTTTCGCGGTACTTTTCAGCTTTCTGTCACCATACTAGTTTGCTATCGGACTTTGTTAGTATTTAGAGTTACCAGTTAATGCCTGGTAAATTCCTGCTCCATATCCAAGGAACAGTACTCAGGATACTTGGCATTTTCCTTCTCGCTTTCCCCTACGGGGCTATCACCCTCTAAGGCAGAGCTTTCCAGCTCACTTCGGGTCAGCAAGTTAGGAAAGGTCCAAGTCCTATAACTCCACATCCTGTTGCATTTCTACAACAGTTCGGTTTGCTCTCTGCCCTTTTCACTCGCCGTTACTAAGGGCATCGCTATTGCTTTCTCTTCCTCTGGCTACGAAGATGCTTCACCTCGCCAGGTTCCTCTTCCTTCCGGAATTGGCCGAAGCCAAAGAATCTCATTCAATGATCCTGGGGTCAAGTCCTCCATGCGGATAACCCAGGCTTATCGCAGCTTGGCACGATCTTCTTCAGCTAACAGAGCCTAGCCATTCACCAAGTGGATGGTGTTGCCTAGACCTCTTTGACCAGCTTATCCTATGGTAGTTTCATCTTTTCGGTTTCTTATAGACAGTTCGCTCTTCATCTTTAATCAGACGCTGTCAGCGAAATCATCAACCTCCACTCTTCACCCCTTATCGTATAAGGAGTTGCATTCAAACTTATTAAAAAGCTCACAAGGTGCCCATCTCTTCATGTTTTATCAGAAAAAGGACATGCTCATAGCTAAACAAAGGGACCGATGTGCAATTTAGAACAACATACAAGACACCGGTAAAAATAAGATATTCTTGCTTATTTATAAAACTTTCTATTCTGCTTAAATAGACAAGACAATTTAAAAGTTTTTAAAGTTTTATGACATCATCAGCTGTATGATTGATGAGAACCTATTATCCACAATGTACAGGGAAGCCGAGGAAAAATACTACCGTGCATTTAAAAGGAAATTTCGCGGAGTCCCTCATAACATTGTTACTAACATTCCTTGGGATGCCGAATACGAAATTTTAGTTAAAGATAAAAATATATACCGAGCAATCAGTTACAAAAAGACAAGCTCTCCCACGCGTTTAATAGAAGGCATAATTCACGAGGAGGCTCATATAGAATTTTCTTTTTGCCTTCCTTCAGAATTAGCTTACAAGTTCGCTCTTGCAGCTACTCAAGAGCATCGAAAACAGCCGATAACAGCTCTAGAGTACAGTAAATTTATAGAACTAACTCAACACTCTGAAGTTTTTGCTAGGGCCGTCACAAGAAGAGCTAGAGTGACCGATAGCCACGATAAGAAAAATCTAATGCTTATGATTAACGTTGGTGATATGGGCTTACTATACGACTGCTATCTACTAGCGCCTTTAGAGGATTTTTTTGACTTCCCAAGCAGAACTCCAGATGATATAATTTTACAAACTATTAGAAAGTATGAAATAACAGAAAATTATCTCTCAGTTTTGAAAAACATCGAAAAATTGTTGATAGAAAGTTGGTCCATTTTCCAGCCAAATGTGATTATCGAATTTCGAAAAAATAGACAAAGATTAAAAAAAGGAATACTTAACTTATTAAAAAGATGCGGTCGTGACCTAAGCTGGCTAGAGGAGAATTACCCAGAAGTCTCTAACTTTCTTAGAACTCAAAGTTAAAAGCTGAAAGATGCGATGGACTGGAACTCAAACCTGGAGCCTCAGCTTTGCAAGCATTCTAGATAAAAAAATATTTAAATATTTTTTATTATATTAGAAAAGTAGTTTTGTTATGGTTGATGGAAGAAAAAAACTGATTGGATTTTTGGAAGGATTAGCCGCACTTTTGTATAGTGAAGCAAAGCCTTATCGAGAAAAATTAGGCATAGTTACCGACCAGGCAGATTATCAGAGGTTTAAAGAAGATATAATGGAAGAATCATTAACCCTATTCAAAATGATGAAGAGTGACATAATTGACGATTCTGCTGTCGCAGCGCTAATCTATATTACAAACCCACAACACTTCAAAGCTTATCGAGAAAGGGGGAATTTCAAAAATGTTAAAAGAAATAGGGATTTTCTACTTACATATTTTAACTTAACTTCTAAGGAACTCAAATCGTCTGTAAGAAGTTTAGAGAGAAAAATAGAGAGAAAAATAGGAGAAGATTGGGTTGCAAAAGTTTATTTTACTTCAAAGTATTGAGCACATTTTCTCATTGTTTTGTCTATCTCCTTATAAAGTCTAATCAAATCCCCACCCATTTCCTTGTAGGGTCCTTTAGTTTCTATTCTTTCACCGCCATGATAATGCTTAAAAAGACCCTCGATTAAATATATTGCATTATTTATTCCAGGATTTGCCCGTAGGAAAGTTTCATAACTTTTAAGTCTTTTCAAAATTGGAATAATTTTTCTAGCAATATCCCAACTTTTATTATAAAGCTCCCCAGTTGGTTTCCCTTCATACCATACCTTGCTTATTTCATCTCGAACTAATTTACATTCCATAAGTGCCTTCTCTAATCCCTCAACTTCTAGTTCTTTTCTTTCGATGGCTTCCTTCTTTTTGACTTTAACAAATTGATAAAGAAACAAAATTGCCATTGCGAAAACAGCGAAGGTTGCTATACCTGTAGATATCGGAAGAACGAAATAACCCGTTTCTCTGGGCAACCTTTCCGAAATAGAAATTCCATACAATCCTAGAATTAAAGCGATTACTAGCACAAGGGCAAGAATTTTAAAATACGTAATCCTCATAGGATTATTTTCGTTTTCAAGGAGTAAAAATTTCAAGAAAATGGACCAGCGGGGACTCGAACCCCGAGCCTCTGCCTTGCATTTGCCTTCCATTTGAATAGGGCAGCGATTTTGGCTTTATTCTACCATTGATCTACTGGCCCGAATATATTTTATCTTAATTTAAATTTAACTTTATTCAAAATTTAATCTCCCTCTAAATTATTTTTATAAAACCTATTGATCATCTGTGTGATTTTCTTTATCGCATTTAATTGGATACGACCCTCCTCGACTTTCTTTCCTCTCTATATCAGCTAAAATATCTAGATAAATTTCAAATCGGCTTGCTTATGAATGTTGCCATTATTTACAGCAATTAAATCGAAGCTAAGATCTTCTCTCTTACTTCTTCATCCGGTGTGTGCCTTCCCGTATCACGTAAAATGGATCTCCATTTTATTCGTATTTCATTAAGAGTTGTGGACAATCCTTGCTTTTGGAGATATGTGGACAATTTATTTGCTAATCTTGATAGTTCTCTTTTAGCATAATCTTCGAGATCATACAATTTAGTCATTACATGAGCTAATAAAACATCAACCTTGGTTCCCCTCTCTTTACTTCTTAATTTCGAAAGTAATCGAACACAATAGCTCCTTGCAGTACCATCACAGGAAATTGTCGCATAGGGATTGATGTCAACAGATCTGTCTCCAGTTTTTCTAACTTTGTCCAAAAACTCTGTTAAATTTCCTGGCACTCCAAATAATTTATATCTCAATGTCATCTTATCACTGAAATTAGACTCACAAGTTTATGGAAAAAATATAAACATAACATCTCTTAGGGTAAGAATCGCAAGTTATTTAAATATATAACCTCAAACCATAGGAAAATAGTCCGCTGAAACTGTTAACTTTTTTATAGACATCTTTCTACAGATCCGCACTTTTAATTTAAAATAAAGAAAATAATTTTATGTTACCTTGGTGGCATCTTGCATCAAGTCTAATAGTTTCCTATATCTTAGTTGCTTCTCTTGGTTTAGATATCGTTACAGGAATAAAGTGGATAATTGTTGGTTGCCTTTTTGGCACTTTTATTGATTTAGATCATGTACTTTACGCTTTACTTGTTTATGGAAAAGAAGGATGGAAATATATTAAAAAAGACATAATCCATCCAAAAGAATTAATTAAAGAATTTCAAGAAAAAGGTATTTTACATTTTCATGCATGGCGAAGGATGATTTTACACACAACTACTATGTTTTCTACATATATGATAAGTTTATATGTTTTTCCATCTTATTCTTTAGTGATTGGCTTAGTATATTTAGTTCATTTGATTTTTGATATTGAGCTAAGGTGGTTGAAATATTAAAAGAAATTTGGAAGATGCACAAAAAAAGTATAATTAGTTCATTGCTAGTAATTTTGGCAATTGTTAGTTTAATTTATTTTTCGGCAATTCAAGGAAGATTTATCTGGATTTATCCACAACCTGCAACAACTGGTTATGCTGTATTGCCCGCATTTTCTGTTTTAGCCATTGTTTTATCATTTTTAGTTTTGCTATCTTTATTTGCTCTCTTTTTCTGGAAATCTCGTTAATTTTCTTTCTATTTCTGATTTAACATAATCTACAACATAAGGTGTAATAGTAGCAAATAATCCCATCAAAATATTAAAAGGATAAACACTAGGTCCTTCAAAAGGATTTCCACCGCTAGGCCATTCGTATTTCAAAATTTCACATGTGTAATGACCTAAACATTGAAATCCGATCCAAAGACCAGTTCCTATGAATGACCCAGAAAACCTGCTTAGATGTTTCTTCACCCCTGAAAGCTTTCTTCTCTTAGCTATAGTTTCGCCAATTACTACACTACTAGTAGCTCCAGGGAATACGGAATTAACAATTAATTTTTCAGCTAAATTACTTGGTATCATTTTGCTTGGAGGTTCAATTATTGGAAAATATGGTAAATTTGGATTTTTTGTGATATATCGATACAAAGCTGGTAAGCCGTAAATTATACTACCAGCTACAAACCATTGGGCTCTTTTATCTCTTGCTATTCTTTTGGATATAGAATAAATCTTCTGAGCTCTGGGGTATATCAGATTTTTGGTTATTTCCTTTGAGTAACTGTAGGAATTGGAAATTTTAGGGTATAGTTTTGAAAATTCGTTTATTCTCAGATCTACTCTTTTATAAAGTTCTTCACAAGCTTCTTCAAAATACATATTACTACTATTTAGTAATAGTAATATAAAGTTTACTTGTTTATGGAAAAGAAGGATGGAAATATATTAAAAAAGACATAAACCAGTCATATCTATCATCTTCGGGTTCGATGAATGCCCATAGAATCGGAACCCTAATCCACTCTATACCTGCTTCCCTCATTTTAATGAAATCTGATTCAACCACATCCCAATTTTTATCGACTATTGCCTCTGTCAAAGATTGTGAACCAAGCATATAATCCATTTCTCCAAGAGTAGATGGATGAGTTGGTTGTTTGATGAAAAAGACAGCACCTATTGATATGAGAACTAATAATAAAACTATAGCACCCATTATTTTGTATTTTCTTTTAATCGGTTTTTTTGTTTCAGGTTCAACTTCTTTTATTTTGGAAAGATAAGTGAAACCAGAATAACAAACAACAATCCATAAAAGAAGTATCCCCCTATCCCTAGCAAAAAGATATGTTTTTCCTAAAGGCCTGAAAATGTTTTGCCATATTTTAAGATTATAATGATGTGGAGGAACTAAAATACCAAGTATGAACCAGAACAATAAAAATCCAAAAATTATCCAATACTTTAATTTCTTAAATGGATAAGAATGTATAGCCATGAAAACAAAAAATACAAGTAAGATAAGAACTATATTCCAATTACCAATGTCACACCAGATGTGTCTTCCATCAACCACCTTAAATATTTCTCCTCTATAACTTGCTACACCACCAATGATTATAAGAGAAATACAAAACAATCCGATTGCTACTTTTTCAAAAAAAGTGAATTTAAAGTCTTTCATGTATGGGTAAAGAATTAGGAAAAAACCAAAAGCCAAACCAGATGCGTAACCGAGAATTGTTGGAAATTTAAAGACCCAACCTGGAAGTCCTATCCAAGGTAATCCAAAAACAATTGTAAGCAAAAATCCTGAAAATATAGCAACAAGACTAAGTTTAAGTCTTAAGACATCTCTCGAAAGAAGATAATGAGAGAGTAATATCAGACCAAGAAAAAGAGGTTCGACCCAAGATTCGTAGAGATACATTCCTCTTTGTTCAAGAAATACAACTTGATCAATATACATCCAAATAATCCAAATGATTATCGGAGTTAGAGCTCCGATGTTTTTCCAGTCACTTAAAAATTTTGTATTCATAATTATCTCTGATTTTACATTGGTAAAAATTCTTATTATATGCTTCCTAAGGCAAGCAAAATCCCACCCATCACACCTATTTGGTCGAAAATCAAACCTCCAGATAAATTATAGAGATACACATCATGGGCTGCTTTCTGAGTTAAAATCGTAAATATGTCTGGTCCAGCCATCCCAACCATCATTAGTAACGCACCAATAGAAAATATAATTCTCCCCCTTCGTAGTGCATAATAAATAATAGTCAAATAAATTGCTAAAATCCAAGGTACGGTAACATACCAAAATATAGTTGATTTAGCATAATTAAGAAATGATAAAGGAGAAAGCAGTATAAAAATTATGTGAACATATCTGATGAAACTATGACTATATGATGCTAAAAGTATGGAAAAAACAAGATAATAGACTATTGTAGCATATCCAGCTAACTCCATCAACCCAAGTGTATACCCCACCATAATTAAAATAGATGTTGAAAATCCAATTGCAAGGATTATAAAAAAACTGTCTCTCTCCTTAAAATAATTATTTATTTGAAGTAGAATTATCGGAATTAAAGTGAGAAAGACTACTATACCCGTCCAATACCCCCAAAGCATCATTGGGTTAGTAACCCACCAAAACACTTCAAGAACTATAGCGATTAAGGGATTAATATCAAGAAGGATAGTAACATCAGGTTCTAATCCGTTTGCTGTAAATTCATTTAG
>JASEGQ010000015.1 GCA_030017875.1 Candidatus Aenigmatarchaeota archaeon | reverse complement strand
ATACCACTATTTCTTAAACCCTAGGTATGGGAGTTAGAAGTAGCTAATAGGCGCCGAGGCTGGGATTTGAACCCAGAAGGAGCAAAAGCTCCACTAGCTCGCATGCATGAAGACTCAAGGTTCGCCTAATTTTCTATCTAGCGCGTTAACCTGATTCCGCCACCTCGGCATTTACTCATCATCTTTTCATCAGGCCTTGAGTCTTTTTTTCTAAACAAGAGTATGCGTTTAACATTTCTTAAAGAATAATATTTAGTGAAAAGCTCAAATAATTTGCCTTTATTTTGTAGTTCTCACTTGATAAGAAATGTACTTATTTTCTGAACTTTTTTTGTTATTTAAGTCTTATTCCTTTTAGCACTGCACTGAGTTGTATATTAATAAAGAAAAAGAGATTATTCTTCTACTACTTGAATTCTACCTGACCTAGGGATGCTCAACTGCAATTTATCTCTGAACTCTGTTGCATAGGCCCCTGTGATATTAACAGTATCGCCAACAGCAACAGCATTTATCTGATCCTGCCAAAGACTTAAGCTAACCTGCCCTGTCTCGTCTTCTAAAGTAGCATCAGCAACACTTCTTCTTCCATATTTTGTTAAGACATCTCTAGGCTCTGAGATATCAATTATCTTCGCTGTCAAGCTTATGTTGCTCATTCCTCTTTTTATCTCATTTATCTTCATAAAACCACTTATAATTTTAACTCATGCTTAAACTTATCTTTTTTTGCTTTTTCTAAAGGCCAGGCATCCTCTATCAGCATGTCTGGCACGTCTTCATCTAAAACAGGGTAAGCTAACTTGCAAGCATTGCAGACGATAAACATTCCTTTTTCTCTGACTTTACCCTTGCACCTAGGACATGCCAAAATATTCAACAAATCTTTTGCTACGGGCATATACTTTTTTTACTCAAACAGACTTATAACCTTTAGTTAAGCTTAAA
Organism: Candidatus Aenigmatarchaeota archaeon; assembly: GCA_030017875.1. GTDB lineage: Archaea > Aenigmatarchaeota > Aenigmatarchaeia > CG10238-14 > SCSR01 > JASEGQ01. Next base: position 14,044 of record JASEGQ010000015.1, on the reverse strand, counting down.
AATTTGAGGCAGTTATATATTTTATGATAAAAAGCACTTTTCCTTCGTTCCCAAATAAATTTGGAAAAAAATTAGAGAAAAAATCAGAAATATTCGGAGGATTCACGAGAGAGGTGTCCGTTCGCAAAATAGGAAATAATGTTGTTGTAGTCAAAATCTATCCTGATTTAAAACCTCTGTTTGTAGATTTTTCTAAAAGTACGTTCTCTCTCCTTTTCTTGTTACCAAAGATTTCATTTCTCTCAAAGGAAGAAAGGATTCAGAGAGAGATCATAGGACACGAAAAACTGGCTGAGATTGGGATACCTGTACCTAAAATTTTAGAATTTTCAACAAGAGACGGCCTATTAGTAGAAGAATATATTGATGGAACAAATTTGTACCAACTCATAAAAAAATCGGAAAAAACTGAGAGAGAATCAATCTCTTATGAGACTGGAAAAATCACAGGATTTTTGCACTCAAAAGGATATTCATTTTTCGATAACAGACCTCAAAATTACATTTTTAAAGACAGCAAGATTTTTAGAGTTGATCTCGAGACTTTTGAAGTCGCACCCTCTCTATTCGAAAGATGTTTGGATGTGATATCTTTTACCGAATCTTTTAGTGGAAAAATTAGAAATCACGTCTATAATTCCTTTATCTCAGGTTATGAAACCTATAGCAAATATCACCCGAACAACTTTCTTGAGAGTTTGGCAAGAAAGTGTCTTTCCCTGCTGAACCTAAATTTACCAAGCTTTAGGTAAGCTCTTTCGTACAACTATTTTAACGACTAGGACAGAAGGTTTCCAACAAGTCTTTTGCTACATGAATATCCTACGCCCTATTAAATCGGTTATGAATACCAGTATCTTGTTGTCTTTGAAAACAAAAAGCCAACAATAACGAGGATTATTAAAAGAATTAAAACTGCTATAACTAGAATTGTCATTTCCGAGTACCCACTCAAAATTTTTGTATAATCTTCAAAGCTTACGCTCTTTTTTAGTGTGATGAATAAAAAAACTAAGATATTAACCAAAACGATTAACAATATATAGCGATAAAATTTCATATGTTCCAAATTAAAATTGCATTTCTATCTACTAATAAAGCTAGGGGTAAGTTCCTTTTCCGAAAGACTCTATCAGTTCTTACTGCTACTCTTTTTCTCTTTTTTGATCCGGCACTAAGCAATTACATTTTAGGATAAACATCTTTACCTATGAACACACGATGTGTTCTAATGGCAGTTCCTTCCTTTTTTTCATACATCTCGTTACTATTTAATTTAGCAGTACCAAATGCTACTAGTTCCTCTTTGTTGCTGTATATAGCTACTACTTCCCCTCTTACAATACCCTTTTGAATTCTACAAATACCTGAAACGTAAACAGGTGCACCAGAAGCGATATTATGAATAGCAGAATCCTTAACAAAAACTCTTTTCACGTGCAAGATAGCATGCTCTACAGGAATCAAAATTTTTCTCAATTCTTTCTCATTTCCTCCTTTCCAAAGTTCATATGCATCTTTAACTTTCAACAAACTGTAAGATTTTTCTTCTGTAAAATTTCCTACTTTCGTTCTTCTTAGCTCGCTAAGATGTGCACCTACTCCTAAACTATTTCCTAGATCGTGACAATTGCTAACTACAACACAACCATTAGCCAAGAAATTATGAAACTTGTCAACTGTTAAATCATATACCCACTTGCTCTTAGATGGAACTATTTTAATTTTTTTAACTCTCTCGAGGTAATAATTCGAATTACTTATTTTCTCTAATTCTTTAAATCCCTTAGAATTTTTGATGAATTTTCTTATTTTTTTCAGAAATTTTTTCAATGTATGTCTTCTAAGCAGAGATCTACCATGTATAAGTCTGTAGCCACTTGCTCCCAATTTAAGTTTGGACATTGGAATTTTATTTTTTTCTAATACTTTTCTTATCAGTATTTTTGTATACTGAGGGATTAAATCGAACGAAAATAGCCCTATATATCTTTTAAATACTTTTCCTATCTCTTTCATAGCTTTCATTTTTTCGGGATGAAAACTGCCAATTTGTTTAATGAATTTTATTTTATCATAGGGACTTACCAAATCTATTACAAATCTTTTAGATGCTTTGCCAGAATGCCCTTTCATTTTTTTAGTATAAATTTTGGTTCGAATTCCCAATTTTTTAAATAGCAGATAAATTCTTTTAGCAATTAGGTAATTTGAGGTATATATCTGGATATCCGTATAAGTAGAAGTTTTAACTTTCTTTTTTATAACATAACTACCACCGTCCCCATCAAGATATCCTCTTAGAAATGCTTTTATGAGCTCTTCTGGGAATGTAAATATTAGTTTAAAATCCGATTTTTTATTCGGACTTTTTATTCCCAAAGAATAAGCAATTCCTGCTAGTATGATGTTATTAGAATCCACTTGAAAAATATCTCTACCCCTAAGTTTCTTTTTGCGAATAGGAAAATTCGGAAACAGTTGCTTATGAATTTCCAAAAACTTGTCAATTAATTTTTCATTTTTATTATGAAAATAAAATCTGTTCGGCCTTTTACATCTCCTTTCCCATACAATGCACCCGTCAGAAGCCAAAATTCCAAGAAGATACATGAGATTTTCATTAAATTTGGGTAATTCAATCACAAATCCTCTTTCTGTTTTTATCTTTTTTATCTTCTTCTTAATTAATTCCCAATTGGTTAATTGTCTGATATACTTTACTCGAATACCGATTTTTCTTTTTAAATTGAATATTCTTCTGTCTATTTTTAAAATCCTATTCATATTTCGTATACTTCCAAAATTTTGAATAGCCATTTTCCTGCAAATTTCCTTAACCTCTTTATCAAATACAAGAACATCATCATCCAATAGATCTACGATGAATGGAAGTTTAGAGGGGATCTTTATCGCCCTTGCTGAATAGACTAAATCTCCAGGGTTAATAACAGCTGATTTAATCCATTTAGGTCCTTTCAAAGTGTCAACAAGAATTTCATGATCAGGAGTAACTTTTATACTTATTCCTGATTCCGTTTTGATTTCAACCAATTTTTTTGGGGCTTCAACTTTTTGGAAATTTATGATCTTACAATTTTTAAATCTATGTGCATTTAGGTCCAAGGCTGGTGTTTTTTCATCGGATCCCCAATTCTCAACGAAATTTTGAATTGTTTTGATTCCAGAGCAATTTAGTATAACTTCTGTCTCTGGAGTCAAGCATAATTTTCTAACATAAGTTCCAGCCTCGCATCCTATTTTAAACAAAACATCTTTTCCTTCAATTTCTAAAATATCGAAGAAATAGACTTCTCTTTCTCTTACTCTCCTTGCAACTGCTGCTTTTACCGGAGGTAATTGCTCTATCCTTCCAATAAATTTTGATATTGCTTCTCTTAGTATTTCTTCAGGAACTTCTTTATGTAAATGCATTACCCCAACATACTCTTTATCTAGACCCATGAGAACTGGCATTGCTTTTGTTGCATTTTCTAAAGCAACCGGCAAAACACCAGTCACAGCAGGATTTCCTCAATTATTTTCTAAGGTCCCACTATGGCCAGCTTTTTTTACTTGAAATATTTTTTTAGTCCATTCTGTTATAGTGTGGGAAGTCGGACCTCTGTGTTTGTCTATAATTACTATTGAATTTTTTATTTGCTCTTCGATCGTTCTTTCTTCTGGTCTTTTTCCAAATCTTTCATCTGTTTCTTCCTCACTTTTTATTAACCACAACTTTTAACTCACCTCCAATTTGTTTAACATTTTTTCTCTGGATCTTTTCGTAGATTGGGTTTTTCTGATTTGATTAACACACTTTTTTATCTGATTAGATTTAAAGTTAAATATTTTGTTTTTAATTAATTAGATAATATGACTTTAGATATTCCACAGCCTATTCTCCAGATAGCTTTAGATTATACTGAATTAGCTAGTGCGGAAAAAACTGCCAAAATAGCTACAGAAGAATTAAAAGATCTTCCATGGTTATGTGAAGCAGGAACTCCATTAATATATAGTGAAGGTTTGGAGAGAGTGATTCCTGCTTTAAGAAACGTTGTGGGCGAAAAGACAAAAATAGTTGCGGATATGAAAATTGTATCAGAACCTGGGGAATATGGAATTGATTATGAAGTTGGACTATCAGCTGAAATGAGAGCAGATATAGTAGCAATTACTTTTTTAGAACAACCTTCTTTTTATAGCGAATTAAAAAAAGCTGCTAGAGTTGCGAAGGAATACAGAATTGGTCTGATGATAGAATATCCCGATTACCTTCCTTATAGCCCAAGATCTTTAAGAATGATAGACGAAATTGCCGGTGATATTTCTTATTTAGAATATCATATACCAATAGACGAGCAAAGTGAAAGGAGAGATTTCTCTAAAGTACGTGAAATCTCTAAATTAGGATTGCGTATGGGAATTGGTGCAGCTGGTGGGTTGGACGAAACCACAATACCAATTGTAAGGGGATATGGAGCTGGGATTTTTGTTGTTGGTGGCAGAATAACTAGACCCAAAGTAGGAACTCCAAGAGATGCGATAAGAACAGTAAGGGACGTTATTTATAGGTAAGCTGGAAAACTAATTCCAACTTTGGAATAGGGTATAATCTGTAACAGGTTCCAAACCTTCAATCGATTTTCTCCTTTTAATCTAATTGCTTTAAAGATGTTTTATCATAATAGTTTTTCCTCTAGATTTTACGAGCAATTTTTATCGGTTTTTTGCTCTATCAGTTTTCGAAAAAGGAAAATCGATTTGTTAAAAAAATAAAAATGAAGTTATATTTAAAAGAAATAATCTATTTCTTCTTCTGTTTTTTGCTCAAGTACATTCTTACCAGAGTTAATACCACAGCTATAAAAGCTAAAACAACAGTCAAGGCTGCTATCGGGTCTTTTGCTATTGCTGAAAGTAGATCGGTAAGCATAGAGCTCCCTATGAGACAAAGCTTTCCGCTGCCTTTTTAGGCATCTTCTCTTCTTTTTTCCTTGCTGCACGAAACTTATAAATCCCCCACAGGTTCCAGACAATTATCGCTAGGAAAACCAAGCTTAGTATAATCATGTAAGGAGATAACTCCTTTATAACAGCAAGATAGTCTGTTACAGCCTCTTCTGTCGGCATTGCTACAGGTATCAGTATCGGCCCAACTTTTGTAATATTTAATATCGTTTCTCTGTAGGGATACTCGGCAAAAATTACTATTTGTCCTGAAGTATTAGTTGGTGTTATCTCAAACTCTACTGGTAAGGATCCCCCAGCCTCTACTGTTAAAGACTTTGTCTTCTCGCTAATGTTCCAGTCTTCTGGTATTTCGACCGAAATGTTTATCTGTCCAGCAGTCAGGCCTGTGTTGTTCACAGAAAAACTTATGTTGAAGGGCGTAAACTCAACAACAGTCTCTGGTACAACTATATCTGTTATCGTAAAGTTTGCAAGCGAATGAGCTTTTACTCTTAGTATAAAAAGAGAAGAATTTGAAACTCTTTTCCAAGACTGGAACTCTTGTCCAGTCACGTTTATAAGATATATCCCTGAAGCATTTTCTGGTGTTTTAATTATAATGGAAAACTTTTCTGGTACTCTATAAACTCCTTGCTGAGGATTCCATTCTCTCAGTATTCTGACGTGCTCGAACCATTTGGGCTCAACAGTATAATTATAATCTTTTGGGAGCCCGGTAACAGTTAAATTGAAATCGTGCAGCCACCACCAGCCTGTGTTTAAAATTGTTCCGTTTATTATTACCTCATCTCCAGGAGATACAAAAATCTCTTCAGGAAGTCCTATAACAAATTCTCTAAATTTTCTAACAGAAGTTGTAAAGCCAGTAAAAAAAGCTAAGAATAAAATAAATGAGGCTAGGAATACTATTTTGAGCTTCATCATCATCTAATGATAATATACCGTTAAAGCTTTTATCCTAGTAGTAGAAAGCTTTTTCAGTCTTTCTGTTTTTTCTGCAAAAACTTTTAAAGATTTTGGTAAATCGTTAAATTCATTTGCCTAGTACTGCTAGCATTGCTTTCAGCTTATTTTTCAGCCAATCGTCAGACACATGGGATTGGATATCTTCAAGAATACCGGCTAGTCTGCTCTCCATAAGCTTAGGATCTCTGGCTTTGCTTACATACTCTGAGACGAGCTCTTCAACAAAAACACCAAAATTTTTGCATGATCTCAATAGATTTAGGACATTATTCTTCCATCTTTTTTCCATACTTAGCAATTGGCTTTTTGTCAGAAAAACTTTGTTGTGAGGTACATCAAAAGGCAAAAAAAATTGAAAATTAGAAAGTTGTTTTTTAAAATTCTATTTTCTCTTACTAATAATTAATTAATAATAATTTTAAAGTTAATTTATTATAAGTAGAAGTAAGCTATTCGATGAGTTGAAAGACTTGCCAAAGAAGATCTTTGAGTATCCTGATGAAGAGAGGCTAGAAGTTCTAATTCTAGCCAATTCGCCCTGTACTCCAACTGAAATTTTAGAGCTAGAAAAAATTCCTGTTAGACCAGACACTTTGGAGACTATAAAGAGAAGGATGGATTGGCTCTGCAATCAAGGCAAAGCCATGAAGAAAAGAGTTGGCCAAGGCCATGTGTATTGGCACAGGAGAATAGAGAATTTCAAGAAAAAAGTTGTAACCAAGATGACAAAGGAGCTGATAACAACTCCTGAAGACCATATCGAGTAGCTATTTCTTCTTTTCTTTTTTCTCTTTGGTTTTCTTCTCTGGCTTGACCTTCTCTTTTTCAGCTTTTACCTCAGCTGCGCTCGGTAGTTTCAAATCAAGTTTTTTAGTCAAGTTAGCCTTTTCAAAGGCAGAAATAACCTCTTCATCACTTGCATCTTCCTTAATCTCTAAATTATATGGCAATGCTTCTAGATGCTCGATGTTGCACTTCCTTCTTTTGACCCCAGTCAAAATTTTTGGGCCAGTAACAAGAACAAAGGCATCGCTTATTTTCTTCAAGACAACGCAGTATCTGCCGCTTTCTCTGCCAGCTACTTTCATACAAACTCTTCCGATCTCTAAAGGCATTTAACCAAACCTCTTTCTTATACCTTCTCTTAAAAGTTCTTTCAAGCAATTGCTGCATAAGTAACCGCCATAAGCTCTTTCAGGTCTTCTCTTAGTTTTTGGCAGTTTTCTGGTCTCAGAAGGAGTTTTCCTTGGCACAGCATGCAATGGTTTTTTACAGATCGCACACCTAGCAATTCTCGGCTTTCTCTTTTTCAGATGAATAAAAACTTTACCAGTAGGAGTTCTTTTTTTAACTCTTAGCATCATTCTACCTCTAAAATCTTTCTGACTACCCATCCAATTGCAAATGAAACTAGTACATACCATCCAATCCAGTTCAACTTTGAGCCTATAAATGGCAGTTCAAAAGGCATGGAGACTGCTAAGCCGCTAAAACTACTTCCTAATAATGGAAAAGCCAAGCTGATTACGATGATAGAAGCTACTAAAACCTTCAAGCTTTGTTTCATGTACTCGCTGTTTACCTTTAACATCTCACTTAAAAGCTTGTTTGCACTCTCCATGTCTCCTTCTCTCTGAGCTCTCGTAATATTTTCTCTTATCTCTGCCATTCTGGCTTTAATTTCTTGCACAACTTTTTTGTTAACTAAGATTCTATTGAGAAAAACTATAAAAACAGTTAGGGCACTTGAAATTATAAGCAGGATTATATGAGGCTTTAGCAAAAATTCTATCATTCACCTAACACCTTTCTAACCAAAGGATGAGCCTCTTCTAGTCTCTGCATCTTCAACTCCTCATAATAATTATAAATTATCATAACAGTTAACAATATACCTGTTCCTGTTCCTATAGCTCCTATAAAGTCAGCAAAAGCTGCTAACAAGCCTACTATCAAGCCACCTAAAACTGCTAGGGCCGGAATGTACCTGTTGAGCACGCCTTCGATTGTTCTCTTGTCGCTTCTGTATCCTGGTATCTGCATTCCTATACTTTCGATCTGCTCTGCGACGCTTGCTGCATCCATTCCAGAAGTGTTTACCCAGAAAATAGAGAATATCATACAGGCTACAGCCATAAAGAGAAGATAGGTCAAGGCTCTAAGAACTTCTGAGGACGAAAAAGTAATCTGCGGGGCTAATTCTGGAAAAGCTACTGATAAAAAGCCAAATAAAAGATTTCTAGGAGGAGAAAGAAAATAGGCTATCCCGCTAGTAGGATTTCCACTCTCATCAAAACAGCCAAAAAATCCACAAGAGCCAGGAGAGACACCAATCCTTCCCATCAACTGAAAGTTAGCTAGCAGGGCAGCTGCCAGAATAACTGGAATGTTGCTTGTGTACAAGAGCTTAAGAGACCAAGTTCTTCCAAATCCTCTGAGAGCTGCAAAAGTCAGGGGCAGATCTACGCTTATTCCCTGAACATAAATCACTAACAAGAAAATTATTGCTGTTGCGATTAGCGGAACAAAAGCTTTTATGGCTCTTGCGTTATCACCAGAGAGAATGTTAACAAAAAAGCTTAATGCATTCCCAACCAAAGGGCCAGGATTCGTAGCTGTTGGTATGGAAAGCGGTAATGGGCTTAATATATTTATAACTATTTGAGTCGCGACTCCAACTGCTATGAAAAGGCTTACACCAGAACCGAATCCCCATTTGCTGACGAGCTCGTCTAAGAGCAAAACTATAATTCCTCCTGCTGCTAGCTGGAGAATGACAAAAATAAATGTAAGAGTTCCTCCCATAACAGGTATGCCTCCTGCTACAACAAACGCTATTGCTTCAAGAAAGCAAAACAGTATTACTAAAAATTTGTTCCATGTTTGGAATTTTTCTCTGCACTCTGGCTTTGTCATGTCCCAGTTTATGATCTTTGACCCGATTAAGAGCTGCAAGATTATCCCTGCAGTAACTATCGGCCCTATTCCAAGAGTCATCAAGCTTCCGAACTTTGCCCCAAGTAAGGTCTGAATTGCTATCAGAGCCTCTATCTCAGGAGTTTTTCCAATACCATAGATTGTTATATGGGATAAGATGACATAAGAAATTAGAGCAATTCCTGTCCACATTAGCCTTTTGTTGAAGCTTTGCTTATAAGTTGGCTTTTCTACTGCTGGCAAGAATTTTGAAACTTTTTCTATTGGTATCATTAATCTAAAAATTGAGAGTCGAGAATTTAAATACGTTTTAAAGCTATTCGACTATCACAGCCTTTCCTTTTGCCTCTTCTATTTTTTTGATTGCTTGCTCAGAAAAGAGTTTTGCCTCAACGATTAAAGGCTTTGTTATTTTTCCGGAGCCAAGAACTTTTTCGTATCCAAGCTTCAAGACGTTTATTTTTATCTTGTCCTCCTGCTTTTCTGCAATTTTTTCTTCCAGCAACTTTTCAGCAAGCTGATCTAATTCTTTCAAGTTTATTGCTCTTATTTCTTTTTTAACAGCAACTGGTCTTTTAAATCCTCTTTTCCCAAAGTGCTCTTGAGCATATTTTACTGTATAGCTCCACTTGTGCTTGTGCAAGCCTGCCAAGCCCCTTCCTCCCCTGCTTCCTTTGCCACGATGCTTTTTGTGACTGCCATAGCCATATGTTCTATGACCTCTGAATTTTCTAACTTTTTTTCTTTTCCTAACAACCATTTAATCACACATCTGCTTTTTCAGAGCCAATAACGCGTTTTAAGCATTAAATCATCCTCTCTATTAGCCCGTTGATTTCAGTTCCCCAATATCCTAAGGAACCTTTAGGATAGTGCTCCTTAATTGATCTATGGCCTTTGCTTGGAGGTGTTAACCTGAACAGAGGCTTTAATCCAGCTATATCTTTCATCTTTACTTTTCCCTCAAAAATAGCTTTTGCCATTTCCTCAATGCTATTAAATCCTAGCTTTTTTACATTTTCTTCTGTTAACCTCTTATCCCCAATCAACCTTCCCCTTTTTTTAAGCATAGCTAAAAAAGTATCAAAATCAATGATCCCATAAGCTACAAAGTCCTTTACTTTTTCTACCATTCCTCTGTAATCTGGAGTTTCTGGAACCAAAACACAGGTGTTGACAGCATCAAGTCTTAACATTTTCAGAGTATCTTCTATCTCTCTTCTTACTCCCACTCTTCCTCTTATCCTTATCACCGCAAACATTTAGGCGCCCTTCTCATAGACATAAAGTTTTTTCAGAGCATCGTAGATAGCGGAGATCAAATTTATTCTCATGCTCGTGTTACCAAAAGTTCTAACCCAAACGTCCTTTATTCCTGCTAGCCTTAAAATCTTCTTTGATTCGTCGTCGGCTACCAAGCCTACACCCCTTGGAGCTGGCAGCAAAACAACTCTCACTGAGCCAGATTTGCCCTCGACTTTAAAAGGAATGGAATGCTGCTCTTCACAGCTACACTCAAAACTTCCACAACCACGCTTAGCCTTCATGACACTCAACTTTGCTTTTTGAATTGCCTTTTCAATAGCATCCCTTGTCTCTGGAGCAGAGCCCTTTCCTATACCGACAATTCCATCTTCATTACCAACAACAACAAATGCAGTGGTAGTGAACCTTCTTCCTGATTTGTGCATCGTAGCTGTTATCCTGACAGGAATCCTCTGCATACCTCCTCCCTTTCCTTTTCTCCCCCCTATCATTATAAGCTCGCTTTTGATATTTGGAACCAGCTTATCTACTATCTCAGGCTCAGAAATTTTTTTACCAGACCTGAAAATTTCTTCTATGTCTGTAATTTTACCTTCGAAAACTTGTTTTCCTAAAGATGTTTTTGGCTTCCACTTCTCTAGAGCTGCTTCTACCTTTACTTCTGGCAATGCTTCTTTTTCAGGCATTTCTTCAGGCATTTCGCTCACCCAAAATCTTTTGTTTTATTCTTTCAAATTCTTCTGGCAGATCTTTAAACTTTCCTAAGCTTGCTATGTGTAGGCCTCTAATTCTTTCTTTGCTCGGCAGAACTTCCTCGCTAACAGCGACATTTAAGCCAGCATCTATCGCTCCTTTTACAGTAGCATAAATCCTCGAACCTTTTGTTGAAGGATACAAGCCCAAGTCCAAAACAGCTTCCTTAATCCCTTTTTCCAAAGCCTTTTTCCCTATCAACAAACCAGTCAAGTAAGCTGATGGCAAATTATCAAAAGCGAACCTCCAACCAAATTTTTTCAGTTCTTGGGAGCTAGAAGATGCTAAAGTCTTATCTCCTTCTTTAGCAAACTCGATTATTTGAGCTCTTATATACTTTAAACTTTTCCTTACAACTAACCTAGGCTTTTTTGAAAGCAGTAGCTTTAGCCTTTTCTTATAATCTGTCTTACCCAATCTTCTCCTTTTGAATGGCATCTTGTAAGTTGGAGACAATTTCATTTAAATCACTTTTTCTTTAAAATCCCACGCTGCTCAAGATAGATTCTCAAGTGAGACCTGCTTCTAAACATCCCACTCTTAACAAGCAAGTAAAGCCTGCGATAAGTTGCTTTATCTATCTGGTTGCTAGCCCTAAGCTCTTTCAGCATCTCTCTCAAAGGCCTGACAGTAGAAATCCATCTTTCCTTTGCAGTAACTATTGCGTGCTTAGCTCCTTTTTTCCTACCAGGCCCTCTTCTTCTTTTTCTTTTTTCTTTTGGTCTTTTCACTTTTTCTGGTAAAGCCTTTACATAACCCTTTTTTATAAGCTTTCTTATATCGGCCTTCGTTATCGCAGCCTCTATGTCTTTGGTTTTTGTGGGATCGAGCCAGACTTTACTCTCGCCAACTTTTAATACTTTAGCTGCAAGTTTTTTCTGTAAGCTTGTCATTCTTTCACCCTAAAAGCGATTTTGTCTGCTGTCATGGATTAAGCACCTTTATCTTCAGCTCTTCTGCTTTTTTAATGATTTCCTGCCTTTTTTTCTTTCCTACAGTATGAGCAATTTTTATCGCTTCATTTTTTGGATCAACTTTTTCCAAATCTTTAATGCTATTGATTAGGACTTCTTTGAAACCAGAAGGGTGCAAACATCTTAGAGCTTTTGGTGCGCCATAGCCAGGAGATGGCATCTTTCCTTTTGATTTCTCACGTCTTCTCAATTTTGCATGATACCCACGAGGCTTCCTCCATTTCTTACCCAATCTTTTGTATGCTTTTGCGCTAACTCTTAGAAATTTTGGCTTTTTTCTAGGGTTCATATCACTCACGACTCACAATCCAGCAACCATCTTGGAATATTCTCCTGTCTCTTGCTTTTATTCTGCAAGCTTGTTCTATGTTACTGGCAGTCAAACTGACATCGTCCAAATCTATGCCAGACACAATAACTTCAGGTCCTTCAACTTTTACTTGCACATTTCCGATGATTTTAGCAACTCTAGGAACTCTTTCACCCAAAAAGTTATGTAGCAAAACTTTATTTCCCTCGACTTTTACGGTTATTGGAAAATGCATATAAACAACTTTTAGCCTATAAACAAAGCCTTTTGTCACTCCTTTTATCATGTTCCTTATGTGAGCAGCAATAGTGCCAACTAATGCTTTGATTTTTCTTCTCTCTTTTTCAGAAGAAACTTTTATCCTATTTTCCAACTTCTCTATTTTAATTTCTCTTCCTAATTTCAACTCTTTTTCTAAACTTCCCTTTGGTCCAGATACTTTTATTTTGTTCCCAGCCAACTCAACACTCACGTTCTCCGGGATTGGCAATTCTTTAAAATACATGGAATCACTCAGTAAACAAAAGCCAAAAGTTTTCCTCCGACATGCAACTCTTTTGCTTTCTTATGATCAATTATACCTTTAGGAGTTGATAGAATCAGCAGGCCAAACTCACGACCAGGCAAAAATCTCTTTTCCCATTTGGAGAATTCTTCAACTCTAACAGAATAGTTTGGTTTTATAACGTTACAGTCTATGATTTTTCCCTTTAGCTCAACCCTAAACTTTCCTGATTTGCCGTCATCTATGAACTCAAAAGCTCCTATGTAGCCTTTCCCTTGCATAACTTTTAGAACACTTCTTATTAACTTAGAAGCTCGAGTGATGCATTCCTTCTTTCCCACTCTTTCCGCATTTTTAATCGTGCATAAAGCATCTGCCAAAGGGTCTTGAAGCATGTTCTCACTAATATGTAAGATAATCTCGATTTAAAAACCTTTAAAAGTTTTATTTCTTCAATCTTTCGTATTTATCTTCCTTACTACATCATCTTCTGAAAATAGGGAATTTGAAAATCCTAAAATTTCTGATTATATTTAGCCCACTTCCATAAGGTAGGGTCAATGATAAAAATATTTATTTTATGTATTTTTTCGCCAAACTCATTTTTTCACAACTAATGTGAGTTCCAAAAAATATCTTATACGTCGGATAATAAGTGTGAGTAGTAAACCTTGGAAGGACAAAAGAATTTTGGAAAAGCTTTACTGGAAGGAAAGATTATTCATCATCAGAAATTGCAATAAAATTAAACGTATGTAAACAGACGGTTCATTATTGAATGATTAAACATAATATAAACGCATGAATTTCATATCCTATATTTTTGTTCTAAATCAAGAATGAATGGTTTGGAATACTTGATGATATTTTTCACCGCAGACTCGATGGGATTTTTTATAAGATAGCATACTGGTATTACCCATGGAAGGATAGATACTAAAGTTGCACCAGCTGCCACTCCGGGGTCATTAGTTGTAATGTAGGCTACCATACCCACAACAGGAACACCTCCTATTACGTACAAAAGGCCGTAGCTTAACGTTTTATCCAGACTCAACCTAAATTTGCTTTTGTTCAAATTCCTCTTGATTTTTTCATAGTATGGAGTTTTCTCCAAGTTTGCTAAAAAATTCAAAGCCTCCAAGGATCTTTCGACGTCAAATAAAGCTCTCTCCATCTGCTTATAAGCCTCCCAACCGTGCTCTGCATCCCCAAAAAAAGTAGCATCCAGATGAGAAATAGCGAGTTGGAACTCTTTTAATGCATCTTTTAATTTAGCATGAGGGGTGCCTTTAATCCTGTCTTTAATCGTGTATAGATATACCATATGTAAAGTATGCACAATAAAAATTTAAA
>JASEGQ010000014.1 GCA_030017875.1 Candidatus Aenigmatarchaeota archaeon | reverse complement strand
TATGCCAATTCTCTGGGTAGATGTGGTTGCTGGATCTGTTTACACAACCTATTTAGGATTTCAAACTCTAGATAAGAAGTTTGGAGTTGCCAAAAAAGCAAAGGAGAGGATGTTAGATATTTACTCCAAGATCTATAATAATGTCAATAAGTTTTGTGAGAAGTCCGGCATCCACAAATATTTAGTTAGGGGGGCCTTATCCTTGTCCTTAGCTGCTTCAGGAGCACCGCTATTGAGCCTAGCTCCCATGGAGAGGGTAAGAAGATCTCAAACTAAAGCTAATAGTTTAATTCTTCGCTGTTAGATTTTAAGATGATAGAAGAGGTTGGACAGAATTTTGCCTACATGTTATGCTAATTTAATAATTTTCGAAATTGTAACTAATACGGCACTTCTATGCTCTATTTCTTCCTCAAGACCTTTCCAACTATCCTGTCATTTTTTCTCTTCTGCTTCCCTTTCCTTCAAAACTCTAGCTAAATCTCTTATTAATTTTCTCACATATTCTCTCATTTCATAAACATCTTTATCAGGGATTTTATCTATTTGCTTTTGATCTGCTAACTTTTTCATTTCTTCTACTCTCTTCCAGACGTCGCTATAATATCCTTCGATGAGTTTTGAGTCTATGAATTCTTTTTTGAAAATTGCAGGAACTTCTTCCTCCTTCTCAGGCATTTTCTTCAAACTCTTCAAAGCAGTTATAGCTGCTTTTATCATAACCTCATGAGTTCTCTCCAAGATTTTTTCTTTCTTCCTTAGCTCTAAGGCATTGAGCAAGCTAAACATCTTGTCAACAAACTTTTCTGATTTTTCGATCCACTCGTCGACAAAAGCTCCTGTAACATCCATCAGCTCTTTGTGCTCGATTTTCTTTCTTATCTCGATTATTTCCCTAAGCCACTCTGCGTACTCCGGCTCTAAAATCCCGGGCTCTACCAGAAACTTCTTAACATCGTCATAAGCTTTTGCAGGAACAGGAGGAGCCAGACCCATAAACATCAAAACAGCTTGGGCAGTGTTTAGCATAGCATAATAGCAATCTTCAGCTAGCATAAGCAGCTTTACAGTTTTTGCTCTCATGAGTTTTTTTGGTGCTCCTTCCATGTAGCTCTCTATAGCTTCTCTTGTTGCCGGAATCCTCCCCATTTCTAATAGTTTTTTGATTGGACCAAAGAATCCTGTATCGTAAATTGGGATTCCCTCTTTGATGAAATTGTAAATTATTGGATGACAAACCCTAGCATAATCCCAGAATTCTGTTAGAGTATAGCTCGGCTGGACAGAGATCGCTTTAGAGATCTTCTCACCAATTTTTTCTAAATCCTCGTCTATTTTCTCATGCTGCTCTGGAGTTATTTTAAAAGAGGTATCATCTATAACAACAAAAACATCGATGTCGCTCTTTGGTTTGAACTCTTCCCTAGCAACAGAGCCCATCACAACAATGCATTTGATATATTTTCCATATTTTTCTAGGACTTTTTTTGCAAACTCTTTTATCTCTTCTATTCTCTTCTCTTTAGTTTCTGGTCTTCCTTCTTCCTTCTTTTCTTTTTTCTCTTTAACTTCTTTTTCTGGCATCTTACAACCTTAGAAAGCCATTAGACTTTTCAATTAGGTATAATTCTGGCTTGGCACATTAATCCACATTTACATATTCCAGTTTGATATTCATCAGGTTTTACACTTAGTAATATCCGTACCATATCTTTTATTTTCTTCACTTGCTGTGTTCAATACTATCACTCTTCTTCTGGCAATTCCTCTCCAATTATTTCTTTTGGTAATAATTTTTTAAATCTATCAATAATATCTTTCGCGAGTGTTAATGCCTTTTCCAGATGTTCTGTTGTAACAGTTTTTATAACTTTGTGATCTATATCCTTCCATAGCTTATCTAACTCTTTAAACTTATCAACATACTCTTTCTCCAGCTTCTTTTCATCAACCAATTTTTCCAAAAATTCTGGTATACCTTTTTGATCTGGCTGAGCTTTATAAAAATGCATTATCACAGCCTGACAGATGTCTGTAGCTGTATATCTCAAATCAAAGATCATTGATTTTATATCAATTTTTATTTTTCTGTACCTGGCTTCTGCTGCCTTAGCTTTTAGCCCTATGGTTTCTTCGCTAGGAGGGATCAAGCCCATCTGAAGCATTCTCTGAACAGGCTTGATAAAACCAGTGTCATAAATTGTTAAGCCATACCTCAAAAAATTAACTAGCTCTGGAGAGCCCATTTTTACCCAGTTCCAAAATTCTGTTAGAGTAGTAGTTTGTATATGCAATTCTTTTAGTTCGTGAGCTATCAAGTATAAGTGGGTGTTGATTTTCTCCAAATCCTCTGAGCTCTTTGTTGCAGTGTCATCAAGTATAACCCAAACATCAGCATCTGATCCCTTAACCATAGTTCCTTTTGCTGCAGAACCAAAGATTAGAACAGACTTAACTATTTCACCATACTGCTTTCTAGCCTCATTTGTGAATTTCACTACTTTTGAAAAAATTTCTTTAGGAGTTTTTATTTCTTCTTTCTTCTCTTTTTCCACTAGCTCTGTATCCTCCAATTCCTCTTCCAGTTTTCCCAAGTGCATAAATATTCTTTATCCATAAGGTATTTATCTTTTAGAATTATCTTAGCTCTTCTTTTTTCCACTCTTCTTTTCTCTTTCCTTTTCTTGTTGCTGCTCTTCCTAGAAAGCTCTCTTGCATTTATCTCAACTCTTCCTTCTTCCATTTTTCAGGAGGCGCTCCTCTTTCTATTGCTGCTCTTCCTAAACCAGTGTATTCTTCTTCTGGTGCGACTATCAATCCTTTCAACGGTTCGTAGGCATGCTCTCTAATAGTAGCCCATTGCCTTTCAGGAGAGGCAAGCTCGCCCACAGCTATGCCGTAAAACTCTGGATATTTTATCAATTCCTCTGGTTTGATGTCTTTTTCTAAGAATTCAATTATTTTTCTCAGAGCTATTATAGACTGCTGGATTGGATCTACACCACCACCTCTTTCAAAGATAAGGAAAAAGTCCTTTTTAGGATCAACGAATCCTTTTTTCCTTAGCTTATAGTACATCTTGTAAAGATATTGCTGTTGCTCTGAACCAAGTGGAATTGGGATATGTGCAGGAGCTAGAGGAGTTGGATAGCCTGCATGTATTACTCTTACATATTTTCCTCCATCCTCTGGCAAAGCATCGATTACTTTTTCTGGCTCCAGCTTTATGCTTAACATATGCTCAAAATCCATTGCTAACAATAAACACTCAAAACCAGCTTTTTCGTTAACTTCTTTTGCTAGATAATACATCTGTATAGGGTTAGGTAAACGAAGCCACTCCTCTATTCCTCTACGAGCCATAGGAGTTTCGAGAACTAAAGGCATAGTATACACTTTTCCGTCTGCTGTTTTAACCCTCATCTTTTGTTTTAAGTCTAACTCAGGAAACACAGGACCTGTTGGACAAAGCTCTTGGTTGAGATGACCCCAAATATATTTTGCAGATACAGCAGGAACCCAAAGATAATCGTGCATTCGAAATTTTTCATCATCAACAGAAAATTCTTTTATGCTCTTTTCACTTTTAAACTGCTCTACAGTTTTTTGTTCTATTTTTGCAAAAAACTCTACAGTTGCCTTAACTATGTTCTCCCACAAAGGATCTTTTTTATCTTCCATCCATTTAGCTGTGATAAAGTATGCAATTCTTTCTGGTCCATAATGTAAAGCTCTTGATTGTATATGTCTCAAGAAAAGATCTTTTAAATATTTTTCTTCAGCTTCTATTATATTCTTCTTTTCTTCATCAGTAAGAGCTCTTCCAAGTCTTCTGGCAGACATCTCTAATTCCCTCTCTATAACTTTACTTGGCTCTTCGCCTATGAAATCAACCCACATCCATTCAGATTTTCTAACCCAATCCATTATAGGTTTGCCTTCAATTTTCTCTTGTTCTATGAATTTGCTCAATGGCCTTCCCCAGATATCTACAAGCATTGTTGGTTGTAGAACTCTTCCTAAAAATCTGAAAGGTTCAGATTCTGAAGAATGGATCAACACGTATCTTGATCCTATTTTACCACTTTGATCTAATATCTCCCAAAGTCTTCGATGGCCAAAAGTATAATCTAACTCAATAGCAGAATCTAGCTCAGCTACCTCGACACCAAAAGCCCTTGTCTCTGAGTGAATTCCAAAATCTATTCCCAATCTCTTAATTCTTTCCATTTCTCTTGGGAGATTTGGGCTTTTAAACTCTGCAACAGATTCAAGGTCGATTTGAACAAACTGGACTCCTTTTGTTATACAGTACTCGGCTTTTTTTGATAGGGTTGCATACTGCATTCTCTCCGCTTCTGGAGCAGCTGCGAATATTCCACTTGAGACTCCAACTACATAAGGCAAGAAATCACCAAGGAGCTACTACTCCTGGAACCTCCATTCCGGTTTCTATAAAACGTCTCACTCTATCGAATTCTCTAGCAGTTATCGGTTGATAGAATTCTGCGAGTCTGTCTTCAAGAGAGAATTCATATGGACCAATTGCTCTGAAGAAAGCAACCTCCCATCCAAGACTTGCGAAGAACTTTCCTATAGCCCCTCTTATTTTGTCCGCAACTTCTTTGAGTTTTTGTCTGGTCATCCAAGCCCTTTCTATAGGCTTAACCTCTTCCATCCTTTTAGCTTCTTCTTTCTCTTCTTCAATCTTTTCTTTTCCTAGATAAATCTCTGGAAACTCTTCTCCTACAATTTCTTCAATTGTTAATATCTTCTCTACTTTAACTCCTTTGATAATTTCTTCTTTGATTCCAGCTTCACCGAGCATTCTTGAAACGTGCTGGTCTAACAGCTTATCCTTAGCTACAAACTCCAGACAATGAGCGATGATGATGTTCTGAGTTTGAGTTGCCCCTAGCAAATTCGCTATTGTTATGTTCTCGAGCTCAGGACCAGCAGGCGGAATTTTTATAACACCCCTTGATAACGGGATGTCAAGAAAAACAAAGTAGGGACTCCAAACCCAAGGCTCTATTCCGCCTAGCCCAGAATAAGACTCTCTGAACTGCTCTATCAACATGTTTCTTGCTTTGAACAAATCCACTGCTGTGAATTTAACTCCATACTCTAGCTCTATTTCTGGAATAAGTTTCCTTAAAACGTCATCAATAGAAGGCTCTACTGGTAGGGCTTCGACATAGCCATCCCAAAAAGGCACTTTTTTTCCTTCGATCGTTTTTTCTTTTATCCTTACTGCCATGTGAGGGAATGCTGACAGCAATTTTGGCAGCTCTCTTTCCAACTCTCTTATCTCTCTTGGCAAAAATCCTGCTTTGGTAGCATGAATCCAATTGAATGCAGTCTTAACATTCTTGTATTTTTCAGAAGGAGCAAAAGGCTTCCAAGCCCAGAGCCTCATGAAATCTATTGACATTGCCTGAGCCTCTGGTCTGAAAAAGCTTTTGTATATCGCTGCTCTTATCTCAGGCTTCTCCAAAGCGTCCTTTATCATCTTATGTCTTGCTATTTTATCTCTCAGCATGTCTTTGTATTCTTGAACAGATTTCCTTCTTGCCTCGGCTTGTCTCAGCAAATTCTCGTATCTTCTTCTCACAGTTTCTTTGAAAAGTCTATCGCGCCATTCTACATAAAGCTTGTTTTTTGTTGCTAATACTACGCCTTCTGCTTCAGAGACTTTTAACTTCTCTGCAATCTTTTTTGGGTCAACGTCTTCGTCTGTGAGTTTCATGAAATCCGCAATAATAGTTGGCCATCTGGGTGCAATCAGCTTTAACGCAATTCCTTCTCCTGTATAGGCATCGACCATATCGATGAAAACTGCTTTAAGAGACTGCTCACCTTTCTTAACTAGCTCAGGATTTTTTTCTATTTTTCCTTTTTCGATCCAAGTGAAGTAATCTAAAAACTCTCTGTATTTTCTTAAGTCGTGCAGTATCAACTCTAAATCAGAGACTGCCACACCGATGCTTCTCAAGCCCTCTTTTATTGAACCCTCCAGAGTATCTTTCTGTCTTGTGGTTAGCTCATAATATTCTCTAAAAACATGTGAGACAAAAATCCATTCGTCTATCTTTCCTCTCCAAAACCCCCATTTGGGCAGTTGAGTAGACAGACCATAATAGATTCCTGTCATCTTTCCGAGAGGTGCTGTAAAGTCTAGTAGTATCTCTGCCTGTGGTGGAGGAGCGTTTATTCCTTTGCCTGCTGGCAAAACTGGCACTAGACCTTCTCTCCATCTTCTAACAAGAGGGCCTTCTGGATAAATCACCATATAAGATAAAATTGAATTTTTTTTTGCTTAAATTTTCATCAAGAAAATTCCTATCACTATAAGAAGAATTCCTATTAAAACTCCTGCTCTTGCCATCGACTCTGGCTGATACGTTCTGATCCAAGGAAAGCCAACAACAATTAGCAATCCTAGAAGAAAACTTCCTGCACCAATTATTTTTGTAACCATCTTCTCACTTTAGCAATTCTAGGCCAAAGTACAAAAGAATCGGAGCTAGCAAAAGCTCTAACGCAAACATTCTGCTTTTGTTAAACCATCCTCCGAGCATAAACAAAATACCAAAGAAAATCAGAATCGCTCCGAATATCTTCATAAAATATGATTATAGAAAAAAGGTTAATATCTTTTTGTTCTATCCAAACGAATAATATTTTAGCGATGGTATGCCGATATTCGCAAGAACAAAGCTCGTTATACATGATGATTGTTTAGCACCAGTTCGAGGAGGACCCCTTCCAGGAGTTCCTTATATCATTTTAAACTATACAGGACCAAATCCTCAAAATCTATATCACAAAATAAAAGAGTTGCTAATAAGCGTATGGAAGGTAGAAGCTAGCGAAGTTCAAGAGAGGGATTTCTCCTGGGACAGGAGTAGAGGAGAGGAAAAGTTCAGAGTAACTTTTGACATGATAAAAGACAAGGACAATTTTTCTTTTGTTCAAGTAATAGTAAGACTTGAGGGAGAGGCAAAGCCGAGCAGAGAGTTTGGAAAAGAAGGCACAGCTACCATCAGAGTTGAAGGAAGGCTAAGAACAGAATATCCTCAAGACACTCTGTGGCAAAGAAGCTTGCTATATGAAATGGCAAGAGTATTTTACCATCGTGTAATATATGAAGAGAGAAGGAAAAAATATTTGGAAGAGTGCAGAACAGATATAACAAAATTTTTATCAGAGATTAAGTCCTTTCTTGCTATTCTTTCGAAGCCCACTTAGTGATCTCATGGCAATAGTCTGGAGACTTGAAGACGATTGTCTAGCACCGGAAGCAAGGCTAAGAATAGATTATACAGGACCAAATCCTTTCAAAGCATATCAAATAGCAAGAGAACTGTTGATGAAAGTTCTAGAGGTTGGAGCAACACGCTTGTGGGAGAGAGATTTCAGATGGGACATCACAAGCGACCCAAGGAGTTTTTTTTGTAGAATATACGTTGATAAGGGGATAGATGCAAGAAGCAGGGCTTTTATAGAGGTAACAATTCAAGGCCTTCAACCTTCTGACCCGACAAAAGACGGTAAAGTAACGATATACATAGGAGGGAGGCTGATAACTCTCTGGACTCTAGAATCTGCTTTCCAAAGACTTCCGATATACAGAGGAATAATCTGGGTTTATCACAAATTATTTTATAATGACGTTAGAAGAGGTTATCTCAAGAAGTGTGTGGGATGGATCGAGGATGTGTGGAGAGTGTTTAGAGACACTTTAAGTATACCAACAGCATAAGTGATATTATGGGTATATTTTCGTTTTTTAGAAGAAAGAAAGAGCCTTTGCAATTACCTCCAGAATTGCCAAAATTTGAAGCCCCAAAACCAGTTAGCCTTGAGGCTAGCGCAATAGAGAATGTTAAAGCAAAGATGGACCTGCTTTTGACTCAGCTAGACAGCTTGAAAACGCAACACGAGACTTTAAACGAGAGGATAAGGAATATAGAGCAAATACTGCAGGAAATAAGAAGCTATTACTATCAGAAATAGTCTATTCTCTGCAGGACTCGCACAACCAAATCCCATTCTCTTCTTTTAAGTCAACAGAAGCCTGCCCACAACCCTCGCAAATCCCTGACTCTATAGTCTTTTCTTCGTCAACTATTATTGTCGCTTTGAAATTTCTTATCTTATTCTCTGGTAGATAACCTGTGCCTAGAAAGTCAAAGTCAAACAATCGAACAAACTTCTTTGCTAGGTTTATGTCTTTATTGAAGATCCACCAAAAGACTTCATTGACATAGCAATAAGGACACAAAACAGTGTTAGTAGTTCTCCTGCACTTTATGCACTTTTCTTGATTCTCTTCAGAGGAAAACTTGTTTAGAAGATTGAGATGGAAGGATTCATAATCATTCAAAATCTTATTGTTTAAAGATGAAAGCCAAGCAGAGATTGTTTTATTCAAACAATTAACGCAGAGAAAATTAAATACTGGTTCGAAGCAGAGCCTGCAAATAACAGTTTCCTCCATATTTTTCTCCTTTTTTTGTTTTAAAATTTAAAAAGTTTCTGCTTACTATTAAATTTCAATTATATTTATAGTTTGCCCATAAAAAATAAAATTTAAATACTTATAAAAACATAAAAAAATGAAAGATTTCAAATGAAAATTAAAAATATTTTAGATAGTAAGGACAGAATTATAATTTCTGAGCTCTTAAAAGACGGGAGAATGAAGTATACAACACTAGCAAAAAAGCTTAACATCACCCCGGCTGCGATAAAAGAGAGGGTTGAGAGGCTAATAGAAAAGAAGATTTTGAGAATTAGTGCTTTGTTAAACACTCAAAAGCTTTATCCTTTAACTGCTTCTATCGGAATCGAAACAGATGCTGATGGAGCTAACCTGCTAATAAGGAAGTTAAGGAATTGTCCTCTGGTTTTTCATCTAATTAGGACTTCTGGAAGCCATAACTTGATATTAAACATGGTCTCTACTGACATTAGTCTTGTAGACGATTTTCTAAATAAGCAGATAAGGTCAGAGCCTGGAATAAAGCATGTTGAGGTGAATCTAGGAAACGCAATAACTGTTCCGGAGTTTAATCAGATAAGACTTTTTTATTCCCAAGATTCAGAGACAGCTCCTTGTGGCTTGAGATTTGACGATGAGATGAGATGTTCTAACTGTCCTGCCTTCACTAAGGAGGGGTAAAATGGAAAACGAAAAATTAAAGGAACTAGAGGCTATCAAAAAGGAGTTTGATGAGAAGATAACAGAAGAAATGAGAACTGAGGCAATGGCAAGAATATCAAGCAGGATGATATCAACTATCGCAAGACATTTGATTAAAGATGCTGGCTATAGTGTTGCTACAACTATACTCCAAAGAGAGTTTAGAAATTTAGGAAGGAATGATGCAAAAGAGTTTATTGATACTTTCGAATTGAAAAAAAACGATTACAAGGATGCTTCAAAGGCTTTAAAAATAGCTGCACTTTTTTTGGGTTTAAAGTTAGATGCCATTGAAAATGAAACGATCGTAAGGGATTGTCCACAAGGTGCTGAGGCTATAAAGTTTAGAGAACCGATACTTTGTAATGCTTGTTCGGAGTATACCAACGGTATTTTGCAGGAAATGCTTGGAGAAGGCTATGTTTTAGAAAGAACAAAGTGGATTTTTAAAGGCGACAGTTATTGTATGTTTAAAATAAGGAAGAAATAGCATAATGTGCGTTCAGGCATCTCAAGCTCTATACAATTTTTTTTGAATTTTTCTTATTTCTGATATACCTTCAGGATAGAGCAATGCATTACCTACCACTATATTGACCTTATTTTCGTAAAGAGGTTTTGCTTGTTCAAATTTTCTAATCCCACCTCCGTATATGAATTTTTTGCGTCTATCTTGACAGATCTTATTACACTCGAGGATAAGAGATAGTGGAAGCATTCTTTCACCAGATCCTGCCTCTAAATAATACCAACTAAAATTACCAAATTTGGTCCAATACTCGAATCTTTTTATTATTTGTTCTCGCGACATTTTTTTAGCTCTAGCTGCTTTAGCCACCTTTCCGCCAAGTGCAAGATACCAAACCCATTCAACATTTCTGCCATAGATCTCTGTGAGTTTAGGCTCGAATTCTGCTTGCAGGTCACTAAAGAATTTTGTATACCTGGAATTGGCTACGCACGGAGTAAATATTCCGTTCGCTTTACCAGTCACTTGGTCTTTATCACCAGGAAACTCATAAATCGGCTTATCTGTATATTTTTTAAGTGTTTCTATCATTCTTTCCATATTTTCACGAGTAACTTTATCAGAACCCCCTACCAAATTTCGGTGAGCATCCTTTGCACACTCAAACGCTCCTTGCGGATATCTCTTTCTTTCTGCAGGATCCCAAAGTAAATGTAAAACCGGCGGTTCAGAAACCTCTTCTGAAGAGCTTTTTTTCATCTTTATCACACTAAAAGTAAGTATCTTTAAATATTTAAGAAATGAGGGAAAACTAAAATTAATACAGTCGCCTTCTCCAATTATAGAAGGCTAGAGCTGTGGCAATATCACGAGCTGTGTATAATCTAGTCTGTATCTTCTTTATTTCGTAAGGTCCCCATGGCTCAAGTTGTGCATTACTTATCACAATAAAATTAATCCCGCTCTCTCGGAGTGTTTTTGCTTGTTCGTAGGTCCTAATTCCACCGCCTACTATAAATTTCTTTCCCCTCTTTTTACAGATTTCAAAACACTTCCTTATGCGATGCAAAGGAATCATTTCCTGTCCAGACCCCCCTTCTTGATAATACCACTCAAAATCACCTTTTCTGGTCCACTTGTCAAATAGCATGTATTCTTCTCTTTCTGTTGTTTTCCTGCATTCGGCCACTTCAAACGCATCTCCACCGTGTGGGTAATACCAGACTTTTTCGACATTGTCTCCATAAAGTTGTTTAAGCAGGGGCATGGCTCTTTCTTGTCTTGGGCCAAGATTTTCTGGATTTTTTGAGTTCGGTATGCATGCTGGGAGAAATACACCATGTGCCTTTGGAGTCAATTGGCTTTCATGTCCTGGAAAGAGATATATTTTACTTTTATCCACACGATACACGTTTACAAGTTCGTCTATCATATTCTCTGCATCCTCTCTGGTAACATCCTTAGAACCACCGACGAGAACTCTTGGGGCATACTTTGCACGCTCTAAAGCTTTTCTCGTGTACTTCTCTGCAGGATCGTAGAGCAAGAACAAGGCAGGTTGTAACTTTGGAAACCCCCTTAAGCTAATTGTCATACCAATCCTACATTAAGGTAAATACTTGAGGCTTAAATATTTTTCTTTAGAAAAAAAGAAAGGAATCATGAAATAACAGTTTCCTAGAGAAATCCAATATCTGTCAGATACTGTTCTGCAAATTTTTCATCTATTTCTATTCTAGGTTCACGATAAGGTGCTCTTATATAATCAAAGATTGTAACTCTTCCTCTTTCATCACCAATCTTTACTGCTTCTATAAATGCAGAAATTGCTTCTTCTTTTGTAATATCTAATTTTTTTGCTTTATCAGGAATACCTACGTATTCGATCAAATCTTTAAGCTTATCTGATTTTATTGGAAGCTCTTCACAGTATTCAGGTCTATACCTTTGGAAAAGTTCATAGGCAATAATTGAGCCACTACCAACAGCCCAGCCATGTGGGATGTATTTTTTTGCCTTTGCTGTTAAACCATGCGCCCACAGATGCTCAGTCCCTGAAGCACATACAGATGAGCCTATAGTGCACATACAGATTCCATAATTAACTAGGGCATCAACTAAATCAGAAATAAATTGCTTGTAGCGAGGATGTTCTTGAGAAAAACGGCCTTCTTTCATCTTCTCTATATTTTCAAAGATTTTCACAGTAGGTTTCACACATAACTCAGAAACATTTTCATTGTAAGGAGGGTCTTTTTGTTTCTCGAGTTTTAACTCTGCTGATAATTTCCAGTCAAGTTTTGCAGTGAAAATTTTGGCGATAGCATCACCAACACCCTGACTTGCTACTTCCTTAGGTACCTTATACATCATATCCATTGGCAAAATAACTCCAACCGGAGGGGTGACTGAAACAGAGTATGGCTTGGGCCCATTAATCGAAACAACAGGCGAGGCAATACCATCATGTGTTGGTTGAGTGCAGACCAATATCGCTGGTTTTTTTGCATCGCTTGCTCCCTTTTTTGCTACATCCATCTTTCCACCACCGATCCCTAAAACAGGAGCATTTTCTTTCTCAGCAGCACTTTGAACTTTTAAAGCTGCGTTAGCTGTTGGATTTTCGACTTCTATCGGAGGAAGAAATTCATACCCGCGGACGTTTTTAATGATTTCTTTTGCTATTTTTTTAGTATATGATGTGCCACAGACAACAACAAATTTATTACCAACATTAAGTTTATCCAAAGCATCTTCAAATTCTCTGTAAAACCCTTCTGTGTAAAGCTCTTGCTCTAATCTGAATATCTGCGGTAAAACCATGATAATTTGATAGTTGCTAATCTATTAAAATCTATTGTATGAAAAACTCTTTGCGACTTTCTTAAAGATAAATACTTTAATCAAGAAATGAAGTTCATGGATCAGCGAGGTAAAATTAAAAAAATTTCAAAATTAGAAGTTCTTAAGACCCTTTCTGGCTTTAAACTTGCATTTCATAAGATTTATCGGTCAAGTGGTATAGAGCAATTTGAATACTATGAGAAATTGGGGAAAGAACTTTTAGGAGAATTCAAAAAAAGATTGTTGCAAAAAATTAGTTCTTATATAAAAGAAGATAAAAACCCACTCAGTTCTATAAACAATTTTGCCGAAGAAATGGGATTCTCTGATCTGAGATGTGAAAGTGAAAGTGAAGCTAGAGATATAAGGGAGAAATTGCTCAAAACGGAAAATTTAAACAATGCATTAACTTGCATACTAGATTCAAAGTTTATATCTGATACAGCTCCGGCATTCATTGCAATTTCGGACGGAGTTTGTAGGTATAAAAAACTTAATATCCCGAAAACAAGCCAACACCAGCTCATATTTGCTGCTCTTGAAGGATTGCTTACTAGTAACTGCATAGATAGCAACATAGATAAGGACGAAGATTTAGAACTCCTGAACGAATTCAAGCTGGTTGGAAGTAAAGCTATTCGATTAGCTAGAAAAGATTGTTTAGAAGCTGGTGGTGAACAAGCTCTTGAACTTTTTAATAACGGCTTAAAAGACGGGAACATAGGGCAACATGAAGACAGAAGAATCAAAGAAAACCCATCATCAATTTCTCGAGAAAAAATGGAAACTTGTTTCCATAAGTATAATCCAATTGGCACAGCAGCACAAATACTAAGCTGGGATCAAGAACCGTTAGCAGAAATAAATTATAGAGGAGGTTGTTTTCTCGGAAAAGCTGCTGGAGTCATAGACGACTTTCAGGATGCTTTAGAAAAAAATAAAATCGATATACCATCTTGGCAATTTTATCATATTTACCTAACAAAAAACGTAAAAAAAGGTTTAAGGCTAGCTCTAGAAGAAGGAAAAAATTATATAAAAGAAGGTGAGAAAGCCAGGGATATGCTACCGTCTGACTATTCGATTTTGCCCTTCTTAGGAGTTACCTTCCTAGCATTAGACATGCAGTTACACGTGTTTTATAAACGTACAATGAAAAAATCTTATATTTTCGATTCTCTTTTTTAAGCTCTCTCACTGTTTTTTTCAAAAGCTGTATCGCTTTACTTTTAACCTAGGGATAAAAATCTTCTTCCTTATAAGGTAAATAATATCTTATTACAGAGGAAGCACTCTGCCCATAATAATGCAAATACTCCTCCGACTTTGATGCGAACTGGTCAGCCTGTGAGTATATAAACTTTTCTATGTCCTCTTGAGCAAAATTTTTAAGTTCTGGATCAGCGAAAAAGGCTTTTTTTAATGCTTCTATTCTTGATTTTGCTTTTTCCTCTATATCTTCACCGTGATTATCACGAATCTTCTTGAGTATCGGTTCATACGGCTCATGTTCAATTTTTTCCATTTAATCCCCAATTAAGAATTGAAAAAAGATTTAAATCTTTAGATGTAAAAATATTCTCCTTTCTCTTTTTGCTCAAGATCAAGCTGAGAATTTAGTTTATTAGCTCTTGGTCTCCCAGTTTGAGGATCTTTTCTAAAAGTAATTCCAACTTGCTTAAGGAATTTATTGAGAGCATTTTTAACTGAAGTCACTTCTTCAACATAGCCATGCAACCCAGACTCACCAAGGAAAACCATCGCTCTACTCCCAACCTGACTTAAAAACAGCAAATCGTGATCTATCACAATAGAGCTCTTTTCTTGAGTTTCAACAATTTTGTTTATCAACTTTGCAACAGCCAACCTTTGCTCAATGTCCAGAAAAGCAGAAGGCTCGTCTAAAAGATATAAGTCTGCTTGCTGAGAAAGACAATGGGCTATAGCAACTCTCTGAATCTCCCCTCCTGATAGTTCGTTAACTTTTCTCTCAAGCAATCTTTCAAGCCCTAGAGGTCTTATTATCTCCTTATAGCTTTCTGCTTCTATGTCTGCTACAGAAGATAAAAACTCTTTTACAGTGCCCTTGAAATCAATTTGAATGTATTGAGGCTTATAGGAGAGCTTAAGACAAGAATCGACCCTTCCCTTTTCTGGCTTGATTTCTCCGGCTATAATTTTTGCAAAGGTTGTTTTTCCTAAGGCATTGGCTCCAAGAATTGCTAAGACCTCTTTCTTCCTTACATCCCCCTTCTTAATCTCTAATTCAAAGCTGTCAAATTTTTTTACAAGATTCTCGAACAAGACTAGAATTTCGGGAGAAACCCCCTTCTCTATAAGGCTAGTGAAGAAAGTTATCGGCTCGCTTCTAAATCTGACGTTATCCTCTTTTATATAGCCGTCGAGAAATGTGTTGATTCCTACTCTTACTCCGTATGGCTTTGAGACAATGCCATAAGCAGAGGGAAAGCCATAGAAAATGTGG
>JASEGQ010000013.1:10743-15661 GCA_030017875.1 Candidatus Aenigmatarchaeota archaeon | reverse complement strand
CAAACTTCCTTAGGGAAAATTGCTTTTGTTCTTTGCGATATGGATACTGTTCCTGCTGGCGATGAAAAGAAATGGAAATATCCACCGTTCTCCGCCAAAGTTGTTGATAATAAACTATACGGCAGAGGCTCTTTAGATATGAAATCTAGTTTAGCTGCAATGGTTTTTGCAATGAAGGCCTTATCAAAAGTTGAATTAAAGGGAAACCTGATTTTTACAGCAGTTGTTGATGAAGAACCAGGAGCCTATTCAGAAATTGGAACAAAATTTTTGTTAAAACAAGGTATCAAAGGAGACGCCTGTATTGTAGGTGAGCCAGGCACAAAGAAAATTTGTATTGGTTGTAAAGGCGGTTATAGGCTAAAAGTTATTACAAGAGGAGTATCATTGCATACGGGTTCTAGTAGTTGGGAAAAAAAAGAAAAAGGAATAAATGCTGTGACCAAAATGGCAAAAATTTTGTTAGCACTTGAAAAGTTAAAACTGAAATATAAACCAGTCAAAATTTTTAATGGGAGAAAGCCAGTTATTACCCCAGGAACTTTAATAAAAGGCGGTTCAGGAATAAACGTTGTTCCTGATTACTGCGAAGCTACAATAGATATACGTTTAATGCCTGGACAAACAAAAGCGCAGGTTAAAAAAGAAATTCTCA
Organism: Candidatus Aenigmatarchaeota archaeon; assembly: GCA_030017875.1. Lineage (GTDB taxonomy): Archaea > Aenigmatarchaeota > Aenigmatarchaeia > CG10238-14 > SCSR01 > JASEGQ01. The sequence goes on along the minus strand of JASEGQ010000013.1, from coordinate 15,006 downwards.
ATTGTATTGATAAATTAAAACAAAAAGACCCTCAACTCCAAGCTGAAATCCAAGACTTAATGTTTGTCCCCTCCGTTTACATACCAAAAAAACGAAAAGGTTGTAAAAATCTTAGAAAAAAATGCAAAGTCTATTCTTAAAAAAGAATTTGAAATAGGTCCTGCGAGTCCTTGGTGTGATGCCCATTTCTTAATTAACAAAGGTATCCCAACAATTTGTGGGTTTGGACCAGACGGAGAAAATCAACATGCTTTAAATGAATTTGTGTATATCGATAGTATAATTAATGTTTGTAAGATTTATGCTTTGACTGCTTTTGATTTTTTAAAATAAGTTTCGGTGGCTCTGGAACTCTGCGGTGCTCGGCTTCGCCTCACCTCGCAACTCTTGCTAGTCCTACACTTTGTTTCGCTCGGGGAACATAACAAAAATTAAACGAACTTAAATCTCAATTTTAGTTTACTTTACAGCTTAATGAAATGTTAGATACCATAAGCTAATAATTTTTCAAATTCAAGATATAATTGATGGCTATGTTGATTAAAGATGTGATGAATAGAAACGTAATAGCGACAAAGCCAGGGGTGAGTGTGAGGGAGGCTGCAAAGATAATGTCGAAATACCACATCGGCAGCTTGGTGGTTCTTGAAGAAAATAAAATCATTGGGATCTTAACAGAGGGAGATATATTGAGAAAAGTTATCGCTCAAGACAAAGACTTGGACGAAACAAAGATTAGAGAAATAATGACTCAGAAAGTGGTAACGATAAATTCGGACAAGACTATTGAAGATGCGGTAAATCTCATGATGGAGAACAGGATAAAAAAACTGCCGGTTGTTGACGACGACAAGTTGGTTGGAGTTATAACAGCTAGCGACATAATGGTTGTTGAGCCGAAGCTTATCGAAGCGATTTCTAACTTGATATCCTTAAAAATCCCTGGATACCGAGGAGGATAAGTTTAGCTGGTAATGATCATTCAAGCTAATGCCTATGTTCCAAGCGCGGAGATGAATTTTGAGGAGAGGGTGATAAAAGACTCACTTCTCTTTGCCTCAATACCATGCTGTTTTAGAGTTCTGCGAAGCCTAGGGGTTTATATGAACTGTGGAAAAGGATCTAAACTTCTAAGTAATTATTCCTGTAATTTCTGTGATATTTTCGTCATTTGGTCTAAGATAATTATTTTTTACTCCTCCTGCAATTTCTTTGAATACTGTTCTTCCTTTGCAACCTATCGCACTGCTGATCTGGCAGGATTAGCTTACTTATAATTTTCTCGCAATCAAAATAAGCTTTAACGGTAGACACCTCTTGATTTATTTTTCTAATTTTGTGAAGTACTGTTTATTAAAAGACATTAAAATAATAAAGCAAAGATTGAGTTATTATTAGTTTTATTTGAGTGTGTCGAGAACTTCTTTTAAACTTTCAAGATTACTTACATTTTTACTACTTATCACTGCATAATCGACATGAGGTTTAAGATTTCTCAAATCTTCTACAGCTGTAACTCTTTTCTGAGTGCCTACATCGGCAGGATCTAGTCTAATTCCAGTGACTAGTTTTTTAATAGGCAAACTCCTTATTCTTTGGTCCTTTAGCATTGCTCCTTCACAAACCATTGCATCACAACCTGCTTCTGAAGCTATTTGACCCAAGATGTATATCTCATCAGCCAAAGATCGATTATATATCCTTTCAACATATTCTGGAGCTATTTTGGTATGAACAGTAAACGCAATGATCTTCACCCCGTAAGCTCTCCCAGCTTCGACATACTCTTTTAATATTTCTGGTCCAAAGTTTGCTGACACTGTGACATAACTTAAAGGAATTTTTTCATGATCAACTATTTTTGCAATCAATCGCTTGCCAGTATCCGCCCCATGTGAAATTTTCAAATCACCAAATATGTTTCTAAATGCCCTATATCTCGGGTCTATAGCACCTGTTAGTGCATCGACATTTAATTTCACACCTATCCTTTGTTCTACAAAATCTTTACCAAACTCATTTTCTAAGAAGCCTATAGCAGTTGACCCTTTTGTGTAAACTTCATCAGCGGTCTCATAATCTAGTGCTAAGAAAAATTTTTGCACCATATTAATTCCTCCTTCATACTAAGTAAACCTAATAACTTTTTTATCATTCACTTCCCTACCAGTCTTTTAACATCAGGTAAAACCTTTTTGGTAAACTCCCACGGATTATTTAACCAGTCCGTCCCAGTTTGGTACTGGGAGTTAGTTATATAACCAAGTTCTCTCGAAACTCTTAAAAATGTTTTACCATCTACCAGATACAACCTGTCCGTAGACAATCTTCTCAATCTTTCCACTCCAACTGGATGTCCATAATCAAATACACATGCTTCTGCTATTCTCACTTTATTCTCGTCATTATAACCAAAACTTCTATATATTTTTGTTGCATTTGATGTGGTTTCAGCGGCAGTTCTTAGTTCTTCAAAACAAAATATACATGAAGTGCTTTGAGGAGATGGTATTAGTCCTTCCACATAATCAACTAATTTCGCTCCAGGCGATTTTACATCTATAGGTTTTCTCGCTTCCCTGAAATATGGAGTGGCGGGCCATACTCTATGTTTAGTTAAAACACTTTGTAACTGTCTGCTTGTCTCATCACCAATCCATGCACCACCGGTCATATTCGGAGCGCACACAATAAAACCTTCAGGTTTAGACAGAGGATTTTGCTCTAAGTAATCACGAAATGTAAATGCCATTTGCCTACCAAAAAATATTCTTGTTGGTATGTGTGTGAGAAGACCTTTTACTCTCAGGTAAACAGGACCTATGTGTCTTGTATCTTCTGGCATAATCTCTTTAAGTTCTTTGTATACATCTTCTGGCATAAGTCCTTCTTTGAACATTGCATCTGCACGACCAGCATATTTAAATGCACCAACTTTTGCGATTTGCTCATAATCTCTTACCTCGATTAGTCTATCCTTAAGATTGTTAGTTATTTCAAAAAGCATTATAGCCAAAACTTTGGTCGTTTCCTCTTCGCTTAATCTTTTCTCTAGACCTTTTTGGACTATCGAACTAGATTTTTCCAGAACACTATTTAATATTTCCAGTTCATTAGTGAACTGCATGAAGTATAATTTAGAATAAAAGAAATAAATATCTTTTTTCTTGTTATCTACCATAGCTTTTGCTTAAAATCAAACTCCCTTCTCTATCTCTCAGGTAAAGAGTATCACCATCGTTGTTCCAAACAGAGTACTTGGTGTTCCAGAAAAGTTCAGTTTTAGTATTATTTCCAGAACCAGAGTAAAGTGTCACCTCAGCTTGAGACTCTAATTCAAACTCAGGAAAAGTATACGTGTTGAAGCTTCTATCCTTAACAGTCCAAGCAGTTAGATCAACAGAAAAGTCGCAATTGTTCTTAAAGACAACATACTCGTCGTTCAAATTCTTATTATCCTCCCCCTTCGCGTCATAGTGAATTTTTACCTCGATGCACTTGCTGTAAGGAAGAGAAGAAGTCTTCCAGATTCCTACTCCTTTTTCTCTAGCAAAACTCTCTGCTTCTAAAAGCTGAGAAAAGTACTTCACATCAGGAGAAACAACATAGACATTTGCGAGTCCTTGCTTAACAAGCTCTAGATTAACGAACAAATCATCAACAAAAACATATCTTAGCAGTCTTCCACTTTTGTCTGTATTTGAAACATCGCTTTCCAAAATGACATTTTTCCCTTCTACCAATTCTTCCAGCCTTTTTTTAGCTTTCTCGTAATAGTACTGGCCTTGCTCAGGAGCGTCTATTCCCAAGAGCCTAACTTTTTTTCCGTTTGCTAACTCAATTGTGTCACCGTCTATCACTCTAGCTACGGTAACTCTTGTTTGCTCAGCTTCAAAAAATCTCCCAGGAATGAAATAAGCCAAAACTGGAATCATACAGATTGCTATTAAAACTCCTATTAGCTTTTTGCTTATCACTCTAAAGAATTGACAAAGCTCAGGATATATGATTTTAGAACTCACCTCAGTGGTTATAAAGTTAGTTTTTTAAGTTCTTCAAACACAAATTTAATTTATGGACATAGGCAAAGCTTTGAGAGATGGCTGGACAGTTCTAATAAAAAACCCTATAATCTTTGTTCCTGCATTTGTGATCGCTCTCTTAAGCACTTACCTGAGTTCGATAACTCCTAGTGAAATTCGAACTGTTCCTGAAATGCTAGGCTTTTTATCCACATACATACCGATAACAATTTTGGTTTCC
>JASEGQ010000013.1:7702-10643 GCA_030017875.1 Candidatus Aenigmatarchaeota archaeon | reverse complement strand
TCCTGAAATGCTAGGCTTTTTATCCACATACATACCGATAACAATTTTGGTTTCCCTGCTCACCCTGTTCCTTGGCAGCATGATAATCAAAATGGTCTACGACTCTACAAGAAAAAAGCTGTCTTTGGGTGTGGCAGCAAAGTTTGTACTATCAAGATACATAACTCTTTTGGCCGCGAGTGTGCTATATTTTCTCATAACTCTGGTAGGGGTCGTTGCCTTTATCATCCCCGGCATATTTTTGGCTGTGAAATTGATTTTCTACGACTATGTGATTTTGATAGATAAGCTAGGAGTTACCGATTCCTTAGAGAAAAGCTGGAAGATTGTAAAGGGAAGGTGGTGGGGGGTTTTTGGACTAACACTAATTCTTTCTGTCATTTCTTTTGCACTAGCTTTTGCACTAGGAGTTTTGGGAGGGCTCCTGAGCGGATTGTCAGAAGCATTGTCAGAAGTTATTTGGTTAGCAACTCAATTCTTAATAACTCTTTTTATTTTCCCATGGTATACCTCTTCGCTAGCTTTTGCATATCTCCAGTTGAGAAAAAAATAAAGCATTTGAAAAAAGATATAACTGCTTAACAAATTCTAAAGATTATGAGACAGATTATAATTCCAAGAGATGCTGATCTGCCTTTAATGGGATGCATAGCTTTTGGGATTATCGACAGGTCAACAAACCTTTTACAAATAAGACCAACTAGTATTTGCTGTTTAAACTGCATTTTTTGTAGCGTTGACTTGGGGCCAAAATCAAGAACAAGAGAAACAGAATACATAGTTGATTGCGACTACTTACTTGAATGGGCAAAAGAAATAGCAAGATTTAAAGGGAACTATAAGCTTCAGATGCACATAGACTTCGGAGAACCAACAACTTATCCAAAATTGATATATTTGGTCCAAGGCCTGAAGGAAATAAAAGGAGTGGAAATAGTTTCGATGGAAACAAAAGCTTTACTTTTGAATGAGGGAAAAATTGATGAGCTTGCTGAAGCTGGGTTATCTAGAATTAATTTATCAGTAGACTCGCTAGATCCTGAACTTGCAAGAAAAATTACCGGAACGCAGAGCTATGATGTGATACGCATAAAGGAATTAGCGGAATATATCGCAAAGAGGATGGATTTACTCATCACTCCAGTTTGGGTTCCTGGATTAAACGATGAAGAAATTCCAAAGATAATCGAATTTGCTAAAGAAATAGGGTCAAAACTTGGAATTCAAAAGTATGAAGCTCATAAGTACGGAAGAAAGCCAAGAGGAATCAGACCGATAACGTGGTGGAAGTTTTATCGCAAGCTAGAAGAGTGGGAAGAAGAACATAGTACAAAACTAAAAATCAAACCACAAGATTTTGGTATTCACAAGAGAAAGATGGTGCCCACAGTCTTTGAAAAAGGAGAGAGAGTCAGATTAGAAATAAGAGCTCCTGGCTGGATGAGGAATGAGATGATTGGTGTTGCTAAGGACAGATGCGTCACTGTTTTCAACTGCAAAGCTGACATAGGAGACGAAGTAAGAGTAAGGATCTTAGAGAATAAACACAACTTGTACGTAGCAGAAAATGTTTAGACAAATGTTAATAATTTAACATTTTTAACGGAAATGTACGTTATAGAATATAGAACTTTTACTTAAAAGAAATGATCAACCTGCTCATCGATAAAATCTATAGATAGCAATTTAAGGACAACAGATTGAAACCAGCAAGAAATTTAAGTAAGGTTTATGATTTGAACCAAAATTGTATAATCTTTTTCTGTTCTCTTAAAATCCTTATCAGTTTGCTTTTCCTAATCCACTTGTCTTTTATCATCAATTTTTCGCAGACTCTTCTTATTGCCTGCTCTAGGGAATTGAATTTTTCGGGAGGTTTATTGAATGCGTCTCTCACAGTTTCTCTGATTTTCCATACACCTACTGGTACTGTATATTCTGGCCTAACTTCTCTTACAACTAAAACTGCTGCCTGCCTACGCATCCTTTCTAGAGCCTCACAGCACGCGAGCCTCGAGCTGTAGAATGCCCCGTGTGTGTTATCTGCATAAGTCTCCCTTCCACGATAAGGTTCATAATCAGAAGCAATAGTAGGTTGTAATTTGTCCAAATCCCAAGCTTCTATAAACTCATACTGATAGCTACCTGGAATCAAAAGAATTTCAAAATGATTTGCTAAATACTCGTTACTAAAAAGAAAGTATTCGTCCAGATCTTGAAACGTTTTTATTTTTTCCATCATTGCCCTTCCTAAGATATCATCTACCGCGGTCAAACTCCATCTTGTCGGAACAAACTTTCTTTGAATCGGCAGACCAAGCAATCCTGCAGAAAATATTTTTTGAATTCTACTAATTGGTAATCCATGCTTGTATAACTCGACAACAGCATCCTGAGCTTTTATATCAAAATCAGAAACCAAATAATCAACTTTTCTCTCAACAACAGGATTCTCGGAAAGCCTGGCTTCTAAAACAGGGGCAGGATTTCCTATAGGTGCAAACCAATCGTTAAATGTGAATTTAAATCTTGGACTTTTCTTCAACCGAATTTCAACATCAGTCGGCTTTTTTGCCATCGCTAATTCTTGAGTTACTTCTGCTAGCTTGCCCTTAGGATTTTTCACAGAAGTTCTAAATCTAGAATAGATCAACTGACCTCTAAAATTCAGAATTTGATCTATACTTGCTTTTTGTTGGTACCATTTCTCCGGAAAATCTAGAATATCCGCGTTCTCTTGCTGAGTTGGAGGAGCCAAAATTCCAACATAAACTCTGGGGTACCAAGCTCTACCCACGAACAGTGCAGGTGGAGAGGTGCCAACAAAATCCTTTGCACTTTCTATAACTCTTTTCCAAAATTTTACTCTGTCTATTACTTTTCCGTAATCAACTTTCATAATTCAACAAAAAGAATTATAATATTTAAATCAGTCTGCTCC
>JASEGQ010000013.1:5029-7603 GCA_030017875.1 Candidatus Aenigmatarchaeota archaeon | reverse complement strand
CGTCTTCATCACAAGCAGTGAAAACAACTCCTTCCTTTCCACGCATCGAGCATTTTCCTTCAAAAGTTGCTGAAAGTTTTATTTCCATAAAACTATTAATTCTAAAAGTGATAATTATAAATAGATAGAATGGATTACAAATGGAAATGCGGTAAACTTATACTCCATAAAAACGGTAATCCTCATCCTTACGATTTTTGCGACGGTACAGTAATACCCACAGATGAAAAACGATGGGATTGGCGTCTTTACAAGTGCAATAAGTGTGGGGGAGAACGCTGGAAACAAGATTAAATCTTTATCTGTATTTTCTTCTAAATCTATTTTGGTGGCAATGATAGAACTGTTCCAGCATGATAAAAGATGAATTGCGAGGTAGCTCAAGAGCCACCGATTTTTCTGAAAATTTTTGAAAAGTATTTATTCTAGTTCAACAAAATATTATTAGAAAATTTGAGAGGTGTAGAATTTGGCTAAGAAGAAGAAGAAGAAACGTTGCTAAATTTTAATTTTTTTCTTTTTTATACTACTGCTTTACAACCTAACTCAAAGATCTTTTTGTTCATTTCAAAATACTTTTCAGGAACAACTTCCCTTATTCCCTCAAACAGAAATTCCCTTTTGATCGGTATTAAGCAGCGACTGGCATAGCCCAGCAAGTAGATGTTCGTCGCTACTATGCTTCCAGTCTCTTTTTTCACGATTTCTGAAGCGTTCAAAAAAATTGCTTCTGAAGAAAAATTCTTTAAAATATTTTTCATCTCATCTAGAGGAGGATACCTCTCTCCAACAACGGAAACCGAAATTGGAATAACTCTATAGGTGTCGATTAAAAAAACTGTTTTGTTTTCCTTTGAGCCATAGTAGCAAGCTCTAAGAGCTTCCAGAGGCTCTAATCCTATCACAAGATTTGCCTCGCCCTCTCTAACTATCGGAGAGTATATCTTTTCTCCGAATCTAACATGACAGGGAATCGTTCCTCCTCTTTGAGCTAAGCCATGAAGCTCAGAAGTCTTAACATCATACCCTTGCCTTAGAGCAGCTTCTGCTATTATACTTGCTAAAGTCAAAACTCCCTGTCCCCCTATGCCTGTTACCACGATGTTAAACTCTTTCATGTCATCACGTGAATTGCTTTAGCTGGACAAATCTGAGGACAAACACCACAGCCCAAACAGAGGTCCTTGTCTATGTAGAATTTTCCATTTTCCTCAAAAATCGCTGGACAGGCAAATTCGTATAAACATTTCCCACATTTAGTGCATTTTCTTTGATCAATTTCAAAAACAGGAATTTTTATTCCCGCCTTTCTCATCTTTCTAACAGCTAATAGTCTGCATTCTCTTTTTGCGACTATAACAGAAACACTATCTTTGTTTATAAATTCTTTCACCACATCTTCCATTTCTTGCAAATTGTAAGGATCGACCACTCTCACATTTTCTACTCCACAAGCCTTTGCTATATCCTCGATTTTAATTTCTTTTGTTTCCTCTCCCATTCCTGTGATGCCAATGCCGGGATGGGGCTGATGTCCTGTCATTGCTGTTATCCTGTTGTCTAAAATTATTATCACAGGATTTGATTTGTTGTAGACTGCGTTTATCAAGCCAGGAATACCAGCGTGGAAGAAGGTTGAATCTCCGATAAAGGCTATTGCTTTCTGTCCTGTTGCTTTTTTTATTCCATGAATTAAACCTTCGCTAGCTCCCATCGAAAAAAGAAAATCTTGAGTCTCTAGAGGAGGAAATATTCCAAGGATGTAACAACCTATATCGCCTGCAAACACAGCATCCTTACCAGCAGCTTGCTTTGCTGCATAGAAGCTGGCTCTGTGAGGACAGCCAGGGCACATCAAAGGAAATCTCCTCGCAATTTTTAATTTTCTGTATTTTTCTGAATAGGCTTTGAGTCTTGCAGCAAGGCTTTTTTCTCCTGTTGCTTTTGCTATAGCTCTTATAACAAGCTCTTCTGTTAGCTCGCCTGCTCTGGGCAACGCATCTTTTCCGAATATTATAAGATTTGGATTTGCATCTTTTGCAAGGATGCTAATTTCTTTCTCTAAAATTGGCTCAAGCTCTTCTACAACCAGAACAGATTTGAACTTTCTAATGAAATTTTTTATTTTTTTAGCCGGTAGGGGATAAGTCAAACCGAGCTTTAAAATTGGCAACTTGAATCCTAGGTCATCCAAAGCATCCATCACATAATTGAAAGATGCACCAGAAGTAACTATTCCTACATGGTTTTTTATTTTGTCGTTAACAACAAAATTGATTTTAGTTTTTTCTGAGAACTTCCTTATTTTATTTATTTTTTCTAAGAGCTCTTCATGCATCTTGATTATCCTTGGAGGTAGGTTGAAGTATCTCTTCACATCTTTCACGAAAAATCCTTTCCTCTTTTCTTGAGAAATTTTACCAAGCCTAACTATGCCGCTTGCATGACTGACTCGAGTTGTTATTCTTAGAAATACAGGTGACTTGAATTTCTCAGATATTTCGAAAGCTAATTTTGTATATTCTCTGCACTCTTCAGGATCAGAAGGCTCGAGCATTGGGATGCAAGAAAGAA
>JASEGQ010000013.1:0-4930 GCA_030017875.1 Candidatus Aenigmatarchaeota archaeon | reverse complement strand
ATATTCTCTGCACTCTTCAGGATCAGAAGGCTCGAGCATTGGGATGCAAGAAAGAAAGGCATAGTACCTGCTATCCTGCTCGCTCTGAGCAGAACTCCAGCAACTCGGATCATCAGCAAAAACTATTACCATTCCTGCGTTAACTCCAAAATAGGCTAAGGGCATTACAGAATCTGAAGCAACGTTCAAGCCAAAGTGTTTGAAAGAAACTATTGATTTTATACCAGAAAGAGCTGCTCCTGCTGCAGCTTCCAGAGCAACTTTCTCATTCGTGCTGTATTCAAAGTATATGCCTGCTTGCTTTGCTATCTTTGCAAATGTGTCTCCGATTTCTGAGGCTGGTGTTCCAGGATATGTTGTTGCAAATTGCACCCCAGCCTCTAAAGCTCCTCTCGCTATTGCTTCATTGCCAAGAAGAATTACTTTTTTCCCTGCTTCGCTGAGGATTTTGCTAGCCATTATAATTCATTTGCTTTTCATTAGAATAAAATTTAAATTGCATCAACGTGGCATTTTCTTCAAGATTATAAAAACTGCTATGATTACTATTACTAAGACGATTACTGCAATCCATTCTATTGGAAATCTTGGCACCTCACAGGTTTGGGTTTCTGCTGGTTTGTTGACTGTAGTTCCGCAGTTGTTTCTATCAGTGCAAGTTCTTGTCTGTTTTCCTTCTATGCATGCAGACCATTCTGTGCAAGTCCAATCCTCGGTGCAAGGCACAGCTATCGCAACGCATTTATTATTCTCACATCTGTAGCCAGAAGCGCAAGGTTTATCGTAATAAGCCGCTTCGCCAATGCAGCATTCGTATGGGCAAGTTTGTTTCGCTACTTCTTCTGGTATCGCTACTTCTCCTGATATAGCGAAATAGCTGAAGCCAGGAGTTTGCGCTTCGTAATAAATATAATCTGTATCTTCAGAAACTTTTGTTGTTGCTAGTTTGTTCCATTTGTTATCGGAAAATCTGTACAAAACAATTGTGTTAGCATCTATGTTATTGCCAGAAATCCAAGATTTTTCTACTAAGAATTTAATTTTTGCTTGAGAAATATCCTCATCTCTTATGTTTTCTCCTACGATGTTTATATAGCGATATGGCTTACCCGAGACTTCAACTACGACTTCGGCTGGTTTTTTGTCGAGCTTAGTGATGGTTATGCTAACATAATTTACTCTGTTTTTAACGATAACGTTTAACTCAAAAACATTCAAATCTCTTCTTTTTTCAAATTGAACTTTGGTTTGCTCATTAGCTCTAATGAAATTGATGTACGCCAAGCCTTTTCCTAGCTCTGTTCCAACTGTTACTCTTTGCGGAGGAGGTGGGCAAGCACCACAATCTTCTAGGCAATAACAAACCTCTCCTAAATCGCAATAAGTATCTCCACAATAAGTTGGGGAAGATCTACAAATACCGTGAACGCAATACTCACCTGTACACTCCGAAGCTGCTGAACATGATTCTCCATCTGACCTAAGTGTGCCAATGAACCTGAAGGTTTGATTGGACAATGTTGCTATTATTCCAGTGATATGTGTAGAATTGATCTTTAGATCATACAACACATCAGAAATATTTGGCTGGCTAATTGGAAGCAAAGTTTTGGTTAGTATAGTACTCCAATTTCCGCTTGTTGTGTTGACCCATCTAACCTCAAAGTATTGATAAACATAAGATAAAGGTATTGTAAATGATACATTTTTATAACTTTCTGGCCCTGTTGCCCCTGTAACATTATAGGTATAGTTGAAACTTTTTGAAGTATTAGTTGTTGGTGTAGTTGTAACATTTGGTATGGTTGTGTTGAACAAGAGGATATAAGTTGTATCGACAGAAGAAACATTCAAAGTGATATTTGCCTTAGACTCTGATGGGTAAAGTGCAGGCTCTGAAGTTATAGTAGCATTTGTCACATTACTAAAAGCTGCAGTGTCACTCCATATAAATGAATTTAGAGTTACATTAAACGAAACATCGGGGTTTGCATAAATTATTGCGCTAGAATTCCAAGTGACATTATCAACCCCAAGTCTAATAGGATACGTTACTTGGGTTGCGTTCTTTGAGTCAAGAAGACTCGTAGTTATGTTAACATAAAAAACTACATACTCGTATTTTTTCGAATCTGCAGGAACAGTTTCTGAGGTCCAGTTTACGACAGTTCTCTCATTCACATCGGTATAATTGGTAAATACGAATGCTTCTGTGGCATTTGATACATTTATATACACTGTAGAAGATGTGCTGATGTTTAAAGGAACATTTTTGAGTGAAGTATAATTAACTTCGCATGTCTTGTCCAAAGCACCTGTATTCGTTATATTGATAGTCGCATTAAACCGAGGCAAGCATGAACTACCTGGGGTACATTCAGGAGTTAGTATTTGAGCGAAAGTAAGAACGCTAATTGTACAGTTCTCACCGCCTGCTACAGTCCAATTTGATCCTATACTATTCTGTGCAAAAACTGAAGTTGAAAAAATAGAAAATAAAGAAATAAGCAATACTAAAAACAGAAAAGCTCTTAAATCTTTCATCTCTATCTTTATAAATTTAATCTTTTCCCCTAAATAAAGCTTTCTCTTAATATTTTGTAACGGCTTTGCAACTATAGCTCTAACTTTACCTATACTCTAAACTCTTCCCATTTCACCTTTTTCCTTTCAACCAGCTCTTTAATTCTGTTCTGTATCGCTGTTAGCCTGCTATTGCCTGACTTGACTTCACAGAAAACTATCTGATTCAAACCTTTTCCCTGAGCAGAGGAATAACCGTCGAATATAACTAAGTCTATTGGATCGCCGAGCCATCTAATATCGTGAGGATCGTAAGGAAAAGCTTTAAGAAATGGAACGAGTTTTTCTAAAGTCTTCCCTGATAAAGCTCTAGCACTTCGAATAATCGCATCTTCCCTTATCTTTTCCTCTTCTATTTCCTTCCACTCTTTTATTCTTTGCTCAAACTTTATCTTCCACTCTCTGTTCTTAAATAGAAGGTAAACGATAGCAACAAAAAGCAAAATTATTATAAATTCTAAAAACATCTCAACCCTCTAAAACAATTCTTGCATCTACTGCTGAAGCTCCCTTATGCAAAACAATAACAGGATTTACGTCTATCTCCCTAATTGCTTTCTCCTTAAGCATGAGCTCACCCAGTTTTACGATGATACCTGATAATTCATCTAAATCTGCAAGTGGTCTGCCTCTATAGCCTTTTAAGATTTTATAACCTTTTAGCTCTTTCAACATCTCTAGCGCATCTTCCTTAGTTATTGGAGGAAAGCGAATACTTAAATCTTCATAAACCTCTACCAGCACACCTCCCATTCCTGTTAGTATAAATGGCCCGAATTGTTGATCATGCTTGCCACCGATAATCATTTCTACACCATCGCTAATCATTTTTTGAACAAGAAAGCCGTGAATAGAAACGTTAGGAATTTTCCTTAGGTTATTTTCAGCTTGTCTAAAAGCTTCTTGAAGTTCTGACTTCGATTCTATGTCAAGAAAAACTCCTCCCACATCAATTTTATGGATCAACTGAGGACTAACGACTTTCAAAACAACAGGATAACCAATTTTATTCGCAAATTCAATCGCATCCTCAACCTTTTTAACTAGCTTGTATTCTGCAACCGGAATTTCATACTTTTTTATAACTTCGAGAGCTTCGCTCACAGTCAAGACATTCCTTTTTTCTTTTCTAGCCTTTCTAAAAATTCCCTTTGGTCCCACAATAATAATAATATTTAAAACAAAATAAAATAAAAAATCAAAGCGATATAGCAAAAGTTCAAACTGGCTAGAGCATCTATCGAGCTGAAGGCATTCTAATTTTTTGATTCAATGCAGAATCGATCGTAAAACCAGCAAAATACATTCTTAAACCAGTTGTTTGATAATGAAATAACTATAAACCTAGAAGAATTTTAATAGCATTAATCACTCCTAAACATGCACCAAGAATTATAAGTCCACCTATAAAAGAACCTAGAAATATTGCCAAGAAAGATTTTCTCCATTCTAGACCTAAAAGCCAGGCAAGTATCGAAGCTGTATAAGTCCCACTTAAGGGCGTTGGTAAAGATATGAAAAGTGTTATACCAATTATCCCATACCTGTCAACGTAGGGTTTGCCTTTTGTTCTCACTTTTTCTAAGTATCTGTTGAACAGCTTTATTTTTCGAAGAAACGTGTTGTAAAAAATCCTTAAACCGAAAAAAATTGGAAAAAATAACAAACAGTTAACCAGTAAAGATAGGAAAAAAACGGAAGCAGGACTCAACCCTAAGGATAATCCTAAAGCTATCGCTCCAGTTTGCTCTACTGTTGGCATAAGATTCAACAAAATAACAAGCCAAGTTTTTTCTATCATTTAATAAAGATTGATTCGAAACATATTTAACTTTGGTTCTGCCAGCATTTGGTAAATTTTTAACAAAGCTTAAAAGATTAATTATAAGCTACTCAAGCTAGAGATTATGAGACGAGTAATTTTGCTTTTCTCCGGAGGATTGGATTCAATTCTGTCTGCCAAAATTTTAAGGGAACAGAAAATTAGGATAGTTCCGATTTGTTTTGAAAGCTATTTTTTTAATTGCCATCTAGCCGAAAGAATGGCAAAAAGACTTGGCCTGAAATTAAAAATTATTGATTTCTCAGAAGAACACTTAAAAATAGTAAAAAACCCAAAATATGGCAGAGGGCAGGGAATGAATCCTTGCATTGATTGCCATCTATTAATGTTGAAAGAAGCTAAAAAAGTTATGGAAAAAGAAAAACTTGATTTCATTGCAACTGGCGAAGTTTTAGGTCAAAGGTCATTTTCCCAAAATAGAAATACTTTAAAACTGATTGAAAAAGAAGCTGGTTTGAAGGGGTTAATCCTTCGGCCCTTGTCGGCAAAATTGTTGCCAGAGAC
>JASEGQ010000012.1 GCA_030017875.1 Candidatus Aenigmatarchaeota archaeon | reverse complement strand
TAAATTCTGCTATTGTCTTGGACAATTTGAAAGGGATAAGGAAATCCGCTAAATACAAAAGAACGAACCTCTACTATCGGTAAGTTCAAGAGTTAGTCAAGAAGCTTCCTTCGAAGATGAAGTAGTTCACTTATATCTGAAAATATATATAATTATTATGGCCAAAAGCAGAAATCGTGACGATTTCTTGGAACCAACCATAATAGAGGTTCTAGACGAATCCCCAATTCCGTTGAAGATCCTTCCGATAAACTTCAAGGTCAATGAGAAAACAAAAAGAATTGTTTCTCTGAATGCTGTTAAAAACCAGTTGAAGCTCTTAGTCGAGAAGAAAAAGGTCATGAAAAAAGATCTGCCAGACGCAAGCTATTACTGGACAAAAAGGATTAGTTAGCATGGGTGTCACAAAAGTAAAATGTCCAAAGTGTGGAAAACAAATATTAAAAAGAGTACTCAAGACAACACACGGGAGATGTGATAAATGTGGCTTTCTCTTGTCGAGTTCTTTAGCTATATTCTCTTCTGCGAGATCTAGGATAAAGAGTAAGTACGGAAGATAGTTCTTTGCAAATCTTTTGCTTTCTTATTTTTTCTTCACCATCGGCAAACCTGTTCTCTTGTTCTCTATCACTTTGAATGCTTTTGGTAGATCGATTGACCCTGCCTCCTTCTTTGAGAAGAAATAAAGCATCGCTCCACCCTTGCCTTTCCTAGAATGCAAATAGTACGTTTGTCCCCGTTTGTTCGTGTAAGAAAAACCCATTTTTGCACCTCCAAATTCATCTATTCTTTATATTATCACAATTTTCTATCATTTAACTATTACTGTTTCTTCGGTTTGAGCAACCAAACCATTAGTCACTTCCTTTAATACAGGATAGCTAATTAGGGCATCTATTTGTGTTAGTTGTTTAAGAGCTAAATCAATTTTTAACGGTGTTGCGATGCTAGTTAGCCACCTTTTTGCGAATGGCAAGCCATTGAATCTGGTCTTTGACGCTTCTAGAATTTTTCTTGCCTCCCAGAGTCTTGCAGGTTTGTCTTGTTTGAACTTATATATCAAAGTAGGATAAGATTCTTTTACCAGCCCAGAGCCGTTTGTCGCAAAGACTTCCATCGCTATTACCTGGCCTTCTTTTATTTCTTCTTGAATAGAATTTTCCCCGTTCGGTATTGTTGGAGTGGTGTGCTGGTTGAACTGGTCCAAACCATGGCCACACAAGTTGCGAATCGGATTAAATCCTTCATTTTTGATTGTTTCTTCCACGACTTCTGAAATTTCGTAAACTTTTGTTCCGGCCTTGATTAGTTTTAATGCTTCAGCCAAAGCCTTTTCTGATATTCTAATTAAAGGATGATCTTTTTCTCCTATGCAGACAGTAAATGCCCGGTCCCATATGTAGCCGTTTACATGAACACCGATGTCAATCTTGATCAAGTCGTTTTGTTGAATAATCAAATTGTCATCGATGTCCGGAGTATAATGAGCTGCAATCTCGTTAATCGAAATGTTGACTGGAAAAGCAGGCTTAACTTTCAGCTCTTCAATTTTCTTCTCGATTTTCTCCGCTATGTCCAAAGCTTTCTCGCCTATTTTTATTAATTTTTTAGCAAATTCTATAACTTCATCAGAAGCAGATTTTGCATTTTCATAATTTTTCAAGATTTCTTTTTCCATAAGTTTTAAACAGTCTTTAATACTTAAGTTTTTAAATGAGAAAAAGAAAATAATTTTAAAGAGGAAATAAATGGCAAACAAGACAGCCTATGTTCTGTCCCTGGTAGGCGGAATTTTCACAGTAATCGGCGGAATAGTAGTGTTGCTTTTAGGAGCCTCTCTGATGTTTATACCAGTGTTTGGCGCGATTGGAATGGGAGTAGGTATATGGGGGCTGGTTTGTGGGATACTAATAATAGTAGGAGGCGTTATGATAAACAAGGGAAGTGCAAAAACAGGCGGCATAGTGGCATTGATATTCAGCATTCTAGGTCTGGTAACACTACAAGGATTTGTGGTAGGGCCTATTTTGGGACTAGTAGGCGGAATTCTAGCTCTGACAACAAAAGAATAGCCAAACAAAATACTGAAGAATTTAGAATTTTTTCTAAAGTTTATTTTATTCTCAAGCACTTAGAAGAGGTGAGCAACTTTTTTTGAGTTATTATTTGCGAATTTAAGAATCGAAGATGCAATAACATATCCACAGTTATTGCATCTCCCTTCAGTGAGTTTTAAAGTTCTGTAAGGAATTGGTTTCTTACACTTAGGACATCTCATGTTCTTATAGACTCTCATAGAAACCTTTTTTTATTTTATTTTCTGTTTAAAAAGTTTTTTTCTGTGTTGTTATGCATATTTTCTAGAATAGTGTTTCTAAATTTTTTGAAAAAAATTTTTGTGATAGTTTTTTATTCTAGCAGTGTTATTATTTTAATGAAAATGAAAAAAAGATTTTTGAAACGACCAACAGAGCCGATAGAAGTTTGGCCGGATAAAAAAATTAGCGAGCTAACAAGAGAGATGCTTTCTACAGGATACCAAGGAAGAAAGCTAGCTGAAGTAATAGACGTCTGGGCAAGGATGCTCAGAAGAAAGAAAATAGTGATTTGGCTTGGCTTGGCCGGGGCTATGATTCCTGCCGGAATGAGAAGAATTATCTCTTATTTTATAAAAAGGAGAATGATAGATGTTTTGGTTTCTACAGGTGCAAACCTTTATCACGATCTATGTGAGGCGTTAGGTGTTAAGCACTATGTTGGAACTCACCTGATAGATGATGTGAAATTGAGAAAGTTTAGAGTTGATAGAATTTATGACGTGTTTGCTGATGAAGAGAAGTACTATAGAACCGATACTTGGATTCAAAAGAGGTTTTGTTCTGTCTTAAAAGATAACTATCCTTATTCTTCTCGTGAGGTTTTGTTCCAGCTTGGTAAGTTTTTGAGTAAGCACGCAAGAGATAGAGATTCAATTCTTATAAATACATTCAAAAATAAGGTTCCGATATTTTGTCCTGCGTTGTGCGATAGTTGTATAGGATTTTCAATAATGTTTGCAAATAGGAGAGATAAAAGGAGAATAATCATAGATCAGATTAGAGACGTTGACGAGACTTCCAGAATAAAGGAAAGATCAAAGATAAGTGGTGTGATTTATATTGGTGGAGGGGTACCAAAGAATTTTATTCAGCAGGCAGCGGTTATAGCAAGCTATCAAACAAGGCATGATAGAAGTCATAGCTATGCTGTTCAAATAACTACGGACATGCCTCAGTGGGGAGGCTTGTCAGGCTGTACTTTTGAGGAGGCACAGAGCTGGGGTAAGTTGGGAAAAAATGCAAAAATGGCTATATGCTATTCAGACGCTACTATAGCTCTGCCAATAATCTCTCATTCTCTTAGCGAAAGATTTAAAATATTGAGAAGAGAAGTTCCGATCTTTGAGTGGAGAGGAAGCAATTTAAAAATAAAGTATGAAAAAGCAAGGTTGTGATGAAAGAAATAATAGTTGCGTTTATTTTTGGGATTGTTTTTGGATTCTTCGGTAGCAAGGTACTTCTTGCAATTTTTCCAAATTTAGTGCCATATGTTAAAGCTTCTATGCCAGTTTCAACGATGTTTGAAATATTTTTCAAAAATTCATTTCTCGCAACTCTGATCTGTTTCGGTGGGCTTATGTTCTCATTTGCAGAGATTAGAGTTTACAAATTCTCTAGAATCTATAGAGCTTTTGACAAAATTTATGATCCTCTCTATTTCTTCCTAAAGAAGCTATCAAAAAATTATATGAAGCTTGCCTCCATGTACAGAAGTTGTTATTTTTCTCTTTTCACCTTTCCAGTTGTTTGTATATTTCTTATTGCTTTTCTCATTAGTCTCTACTTTTTTACATTTCTTTCCATTCTTGGGCTTTCAAGTATTATAATTTTACAAAGACTCTTACCCCATCTTTTTCTCGAGCTGTCTGTTTTTGTTTTTTCTGCAAAAATGGCTTTGGATATTGCTGAAAAACTTGAGAAGTATATTTTTCAGAAAGAGATTAGAACGTTTGAGAGGGAAGGTAAAAAGCTTTTTAAAAGTAGGGAGATTTGGAAGAGATTATTCGTTTTATACTGTATTCTTTTTGTCGCTGCTGTTCTGGAGAAAATTTTTATCGAAATTATTTTTTGATCAGTTTTTTAAGTTCCTTTTTCAATCCCCTTGGTATGAGGCTCCAGTTGTCTACAGGAAAAGTCAGTTTTCTTATTCTCGGGTTGTGCCTGTCGAATTTAAACTTGATCAGACCCTTTTCTTCAAGCCTCGCGAGCGCGTGCCGAACTCTACCCCCTGTCATGTTTAGTTTTTTTGATAATTCATACGTGCTCATTCCAGGCTTTGAGCACACAAAGTTATACACTATATCCTCTGTTTCACTTTCCCTAGCCACTTTTTCTTTTCTCCTGTTTGCAAAAAAGCTAATTATTATATCACAAAAGGATTTTTAAAGCTATCGTTCAATTTTTTTGCTAAACCCTTTAGAAAGATTTAAGTATAACTAAATACAACATATGTTGTTATGAGAGTGTTAACGGAGCTTGAAAAAACTGTTTTGTTAACATTTCTTGTCTTGGCAAAAAAGCAAACAAGCAAGTTTCAGTCAGAAGAATCTATAGTTCTAAAATTTCCGATGAGGCAAAGAAAAAATGTTAGGAAGGCTATAAAAAAACTTGAAAAGGGTGGTTTTTTGATTAAGCACGCTACTCAAGAAAGTTATAAGTTTAGTGAAAAGGGTTTGAAAAATGCTCTGAGACTGTTGTACGAAGGAGCAAAGCTCTGGGCATATCTTAGATAAAAATTTTAGCAGATCGGAATCTTCCCTTGAGCTAAATCTTTGCAGAATTCGCTGATATTTTCTAACTCCGAATCTATAGTCTCTCTTACTTCTTTTTTTATCTTTTCTAAAGAACCTCCTTTTTCTAAAATGAGTTGAGCTGCAGCTACTGTTGGTTGATCTATTGGTTTTCCTATCTGGCTCAACAGCCAAACATAAACTTCTCGTAAACCAGAAACCCCTTTGTAAATTTCATCAGCAATTTTGAATGCCAACGCATTGTAAATTTTTCCTACATGAGAAACAGGATTTTTTCCTGCTGCTGCTTCTGAACTTGTCGGTCTGTTTAGGGGAATCACACCATTAACTCTGTTCCCCCTTCCTACCTGACCAGAATCAGCCCCGTCTGCACAGGTCCCGTTGACTGTTAAATACAGGCCTGCAGCTCCTTTTCCTCTTTCATCTAACGTGTTGAAAGCTATACTTATGTTTTTAAAGTTACAATTAGAACGAACAAAATCATTTAACGCTTCTATCACTTCCTCCTTTCTTCTGAAATAAACTTCTTCAGAACTGATGAATTTATCAATGAACGCCATAACAACTGTCAAGTTTAAGTCATCATTTTTCCTAAACCCCATGACTTTTACATCTTCTCCTGTTTCTGGGAATTCTTTTTTAAATTCTTTTGAGTTTAAGAATTTTTCAGTGTTCAAAACCATTTTTTCAGTCATGCTCATTGGCGCATAGCCAATTACCGCAGACGTATCGTTTGCTTTTAAGATTTTACTTTTCTCTTTGAATATCTCACTCAAGGCAGCAGAGACCTGTTTTAATTCGACTTGGTATTTTACATGTTTTTCAGGATCTACAAATCTCAGATTATCTTTGAACCATTTTTTTGCAGTATGAATTGCAATTTCTTTTACTGGGATTACTTTATTGTCTACAACAAAAGTTGCCCTGTCACCGATGATAAGGCGCATTGGCTTTTTTATCACCCCGCCATTGAATCTGTTTTGGACTTCCCCCGCCGAAAGTAAAGCCTTATCGATGTTGTGATGTGGAATAAAACCAAATCTTTTTAAATACTCTTTACTAAGGTTTACAGAAATTTCATTCATTATACTATCGCAGATCGTGTCAGGATGCCCAATTCCTTTTCTCTCAACGATCTCGACTTTCTGTTCTTCAATTGGTACTTGCTTCAATTCTTCAACTAGAATATTTCTCATCTATTTGAGTTTACTATTCTTTTATTAATATTTTTTTCATAAAATATTCTTATAGGAATATTGTTAACTATGCTACCAAACATAGAAGATATAGAGAGAAGGAGGAAAAGTTTAGGTTTGACGCAAAAGAGTTTGGCTATTTTAGCAAATGTGAGTCAATCCACAATAGCTAAAATAGAATCTAAAAAAGTCAGTCCAAGTTATGCGATAGCTAAAAAAATTTTCGATATTTTAGAAAGTCTAGAGAAAAAGAGTCAAATTACAGCAAAGCAAATTCTTACTCCAAAGGTTATTTTCATTCAGAAAAGTGATAGAGTGGAAAAGGCGGCAAGATTAATGAGGGAGTATGGATATTCCCAACTTCCGATTTTTGATAGGAATCGGGTTATAGGCAGTATATCAGAAAGGACAATTTTAGATCAAATTTCAAAAGGAAAAGAGTTATCAGATCTCCTTGAACAAAAAGTTAAAGATATAATGGAGGAGGCATTCCCAACAGTAACCGAAAGAGAGTCTCTTCCCGTTGTTTTAGCACTTTTGCAAAACAATCATGCAGTACTCGTGACAAGAAAAGGTAAAATAGTTGGAATAATAACAAAGGCAGACCTGTTGAAAGCTGCTAATTTCAGATGATCATTTAATAAATCTCTCTAATCCTTTTTGTACTTTCCCACTTAGCACTTCTTGTTCTGTATAGCCTAATGCTTTGAGCACTCTCATACTAGCTGGCAAAATCTGATGTTCAACATAATATTTTGGATCGTATTGATTTGGTTTTACATCCTCCACAGGCTCTGCTCTATCAGAGATGCTACCAGTGCCTTTGACAATAACGAATCCTATAACCGTGCCTTCTCCTATAGGCCTTCCTCTTGCTCTAGCTTTTTGGGCAGCCTTTACATGTGGGCCTATCTGCTCGTATGCTGATAGCGGGCGAGTGATCTGCTCAAAGATTGTTAGGTCATCTAAAGAAACTCTCCCTTCTTTAATTTTTTTGATGGTATCTCTAACAAGCTGAATGGCTTTAGCAGGATCTTTGTCTCTAAGAATTGTTACAAGTACTTGTCTTTGAATATCTTTTGCAAGCTGGCACCAGTCTCTTCGAACGGTTTTTCGGTACTTCATTAAGTACTTTCGAATCCGCGGACTTCTAGATTTCCTTTATAATCAATCAAAGCGTATCTTTTCTTAGCACCAACTTTCTCAGCCCTTCTAGCGACAAAGATACCACCTTCGTAGAGATCTCTAAATTCAAGTTCAATTATTCCTGGCAATTGTTTATTAACTTTTTCTACAAATTCTTCAGCTTTTTTTATTAACTCAGTTTTATCTATTATATCACCCCTATTTCTTAATTTTATAAACTTTTAATGTTGTATACCATTTTAAGCTACAATTTCAAATTTTTTAGGATATTGTGGCGAAGCATGAATCAGTATCTGAATAAATTACTTTAAATTTTTCTTTCTTTGCCATCTCTATTACTTTGGATATATAAAATCTTCCCCATGCAGCCGCTGATTGACTACACTCTCTACAATACCACCTTGCACCAAAATAATTTGTATACCCATAGGAAGCATTTGAAATCGTTTTTATGGCAAAACTAAAGTTGTCAAGTCTTTTATATTCTTCAGAATCTTTCTCCAATTTTTTCATTTGTTCTTTTATTTTTTTCCTTTTCTCGATTAGATTTTCGACTTGTTTAGGGATAAATCCCTTTGTTTTTATACAGAAATGGTATTTTGTTCCTGGAACTTTATTCTTTTCTTTGCATTCTCTATGTTCGCAGTTGAAAGTTTCAGGGGAAATGTTATGGGTGACGATTATTGATGGATACATCGATCTGAAATCAAACACAAGGATGTTTTCGTGTAACCCTCTAGTTGGCTCGATAACTATCGCACCCTTATAAGCAGGTTGCAATCTTCTCCTTTCTATTTCTTCTTGCTTAGGTTGATTTGGAATTAAAATATTATCAACAAAAGCTCTTCTCATCAAAAACGCTTCCACTAACTGGCTATATGTATTCCTACAGCTGTCAAATGGAAGATTTCCAACAAGTTTACTTAAAGCAAAAATTTGTGGCAGAATTAGTTCAGACAACTTTAAGGTTAGCTCAGAATCAAAGAGTGAATATTCTGCCAACCTTTCCATTTGCTCTTTCTTACTCCAAATCTCAACCATTTCCTTGTACTTCATCTCTTTTTTCCCAACTCCAAGCAATTCTTGAGCTACCTCGTCCAAAGTCAAAACTTCACTCCGCATACTAGCTGAAAGAATATGGTCAATGAAGTCAAACAAATCAATATGTACCCTCCCTTTAGTTCTAGCTGAGCTTATCCTCCCTCTTCTTACCACATGTACAGGTGAGTTGTCTCTACCAAGTTTTAAGGATATTTTCAACTCACTAGCCCTATCTTTCAGTTTTGGTATGTCAAATTGATCGCCGTTATAACTGCACAGAAAATCTGGATCTTTTTCCCTAACTATTTCCAAAAATCTTTCGATCAATTCTTTTTCGTCTTTAACCGCTTCTACTTGGCTCATTTTTAGCTCATGATGTGTTAAAACTTTTTTGAAACCATCGTTTGAAGCAACGCTTAACATTATTAATTTCGATTTACCATTTTCCTCTACCCATTCTGTGTCAAAAGCTAAAATTTTGAAATTAACTTCTTTCTCTAGCTTAATTGGCTTAACAGAAGTTGCATTTATTATTTTATCAACTTCGTATTCATCTGCTTTTACTTCTTCTCCTTCTACTTCAATCCAATTCATCGGTTCAATCTGCTTATCGATTAAATATCTTCGATAAAAGCTGATAGCATACTCATAAGTCTCTTCGACTTCCTCCCAGTCTTTTATTAAATCACGAACATCCGGAATTCTTCTAGGGTTGTCTATTGTAATCTTTATGAGTTTAGTTCTTTCTCCTTGCCAATTTTTTTCAACAATTTCTACTTTTAGAATTTCTGTTTCGATATTTTTTGTATCTAGCTCTTCAATCTTTTTCTTTAGCTCGTATATTTTTCCTTCTTTTGGCATTGCATAAAAGTAAGGCTCAAAATTAGAGTCTTGTACAAGAATAGTCTCGCCTTTCTCATTTTTGCAGAATAATCTAACCATTCCTCTATTTTCGACTAGAGTATAGTCAGCATCTATGACCAAAAGATTTTCTTTCAAAATATCACTAAAATAGAATATCTAGTTGATTAATTTAATCTAAAGATTTTATCCCCCTCGCAGCTATGATTCCTGTCCAGGCAGCTCCTACGATCCCCCTAGAATATCCAGATCCGTCTCCTGCTACGAAGAGATTTTGGATGCTTGTTTGTAATGTTCTAAATCCTTTCTTTTCAACTGTTTCAATCCTCCTTGAGTAAAATTTAACTTCTGGGCCGTACAACAGAGTAGAATCCTCTGCAATTCCAGGTATGATGTTGTTAAGTTTTTCCAACTCTTCTTTGATGTCTAGAACCAATCTATAGGGATATGCTAGTCCTATGTCACCGGGCGTAACTTCATCTAAACTTAATGTAGGCTTTACATGATTCTCCTTTATACTTTCTGGTTTTGATCTCCTACCCCTTCTCAGGTCTCCGTATCTTTGAAGAAGTGGTTTGCCACCACCAAGGATGTTTGCAACATGAGCTATTCGGCGCCCGTATTCTGTTGTGTCATTAAGAGGTTGGGTTAGTCCGACAGTAACTAAGAGTGCGAAGTTTGTGTTATCAGACCATTTTTTAAATTTTGAGTAGCCGTTTACTCCACGTAGTGAGTCTTCATAAGATTCTATAGTTACATAACCGTAGGGGCATGTGCAAAAAGTTCTTACTTTATCATCGAAGGTAGGCGTACGAATATAAACTTTAGGATCCCAACATTCATACTCTTCAACAATCTCTCTCATCAAGCTGCTTGGAAATTCAACTCTAACTCCAATGTCTATTGGATTGAAAAAATATTTAAGGCCAAGTCTATCGTAGAGAGATGTGGAGTTCAGTGAGCCTTTTCTTCCAGGTGCCCATATTACGTAATCGCAAGGAAAAGTGCCTTTGGATGTTTCGACTTCCGTTATTCTTCCTCTATCATATTTTAAATCTTTTACAGTGGTCGAAAGATTGAATTCTACACCCCTATTTTCTAAATCTTCTTGAAATCTTCTGATAACTTCTCTCAGCCTATCTGAACCTATATGTTTCTGTTTAATTTTTACAAATTTCATCTCAGCTTGGGCAGCTTTTGTACTTAATTTTTCCAATTTTTCCTCATCATACTTACTGCTTTGCTCAACACCATATTTTTGAAAAGTTTTATCAATGTCATCTATTACTTTTTTCGCTTCTTCCAATGGTAAGAATTCAGTTAGGTCTCCTCCAATTTTTGGATTAAAATTTAATTTTCCGTCAGAATTTAGTCCAGATCCTCCTATAGTTCTCCTTCTCAATTATCCTGACATCGTATAGCTCTGCCAATTCTGTAGCAGCAAACAATCCAGCAGGACCAGCACCGACTATTACGACCTTGTCCAAAACTACCTCAGATAATTAATGCAACAAAAGAATATAAGTTTTTCTGATTAATTACTTAAAGTTTTTATTGCAATAATAACATAAGTTTAAGATATGAACGGTATTTTTGGCGTAGCTTCCAAGAGAAACTGTTCTGAGCTATTGTTCTATGGTACAGATTATCATTCTCACCTAGGGACAGAAATAGGTGGTTTAGCAGTTCTAGGAAAGGAAATAAAAATAGAGATCCGTGATATTAGCTCAAGTCAGTTTAAAACAGAATTCTATGAAGCCTATAAAAAAATGGAAGGAAATCTAGGTATAGGAGTTATTAGCGCTAAAGATAAGCAGCCAATCCTTCAAAGGTTGAAGCTTGGTCCTTTTGCGATTTGTACGAATGGGTTCATTGAAAATGCAGAGGAGTTAGTCTCAGAGCTGATGGACGAAGAAGTTTCATTCACAGAATTAACGAATAGCTCTGTAAATCATACTGAGTTGGCCGCAAAGTTAATAGATCAAGGAAATGATTTTGTTGATGGAATTAAAAAAATGTATGAAAGAATTGAGGGCTCAATTTCTCTTTTATTGCTCTCAGAAAAAGATAGATGCATTTATTGTGCAAGTGACAGATTTCCTCTAGTTATAGGCGAGAGAGGAGAGGATTGGGCTGTTACTTCTGAGACGTGTGCTTTTCCGAATTTAGGTTTCAAAACTTTCAAGTACCTTCAGCCTCGTGAAATTTCTGCGATAAGCGAATCCGGAATTGAAGAAGGAATTAAAAAGGCAAAGAGTGCGACAAAAAAGACCTGTGCATTTTTATGGATTTACGGTGGATATCCCGCTTCGGACTATTATGGGGTGAATGTTGAGGTTGTTAGGGAAAGATGTGGAAGAGCTCTTGCAAGAGATGATAAAAAAGTTAATTTGAAGGCAGATTTAGTTTGTGGAGTCCCAGATTCAGGTATAGCCCACGGTATTGGTTATTCTATGGAATCGGGAATACCGTTCAGAAGGCCCCTTGTCAAATATACCCCAGGCTGGGATAGAAGTTATACTCCCTTAAACCAAGAGGATAGAGATAAAATAGCTTATTACAAGATAATTCCAATTCCTGAGATGATAAAAAATTTAGAGATTGTTATAACTGAGGATTCGATTGTAAGAGGTACACAATTAAGGAAGTTGTTGGAGGAAAAGGTGTGGCCCCACGAGCCGAGGATGGTGCACATAAGAGTTGCTTGTCCTCCTCTGATGTTTCCCTGCAAGTATAACCTATCAACTAGAAGTGTGGAAGAGCTTGCCGCACGCAGAGCAATCAGAAAGATTGAAGGTAAAGATATAGAAAATGTTGATGAGTATCTTGATCCGAACTCACGAAAATACAAGGATATGATCGAGGAGATAAAGAGAGATATAGCGCGCAAGCACGCAGATTCTATGACTTTAAAGTATCAAAAGCTCGATGATATGGTAAAGGCCATAGGCCTTCCAAAAGAGCAGTTGTGCTTGTATTGTTGGACAGGAAAGGGTTGAAAGTTATTTGAATATTCTTCCAGTTTCTCCAGACCAGAGTAACAGATCTAATTCTTCAATCGGTATTTTCAATCTTTTAGAAAATTTTTTCATCTCGTTTTCTATTTCTAAATAATTTCTTTTAGTTAAGGATTTAGGAATTTCCTTAATTACTCCGTACTCTTTTAGTTTCTTCAAAACATGTCTATCTAGTATAGCCAAGCCCTCAAAGCCTATATTTCTTAAGAAGTGGGAAGCTTCCTTGAGCCCAAAACCTTTAACGTTTTCTACTAACCATTCTCTCAATTCAAAGGCATTTTTGATTTCTTGTATTTTTTTCTTTATTTTCAATTTTCCATCTTCTGTAAAGAATTTTCTAGCCTCAACAATATACGAAGCTTTTTTATAGCCAAATCTTACGTTTAAGAATGGCCTTATCTGCTCTGCACTACCTTTGAACAAAAGACCATTTTTTATAAGAGAAGAAATCGCTTTCCAACAAGTGACTGCTTTTGATTGAGGAGTGCAAATACAAAAAGCCAATTCAGTAAATATTCTTTCATCAGGTTAATTTAAAGAAGCTTTGAATTCTTTCAACCTTTTTTTGATTTCAAATTTTTTTATTTCATATGTTCTGATCAAGCCGTTTATTCCTTTTGCCATATCTATTCTTCTGTTATTTTTCTTTTTGTTACAGCTTTCATCTCCGGATATTTCTTGTACAACTCTTTTCTCCTTGCTTCTAGCATTTCTATTGGCTTACCAAGGAATTCTGCTGCAGTTAGAATTTTTATTTTTTTCTTGTCTGCTACTTCGAAGACTTTTGCAATTTTTTCTTTCCATCTAAGATCTCTAAGAAAGTGATGATCTACAACAAAAGCATCTAGTGGACAACTATTAATAATTTTTATCATGTTCTCTACAGATGCGTTTAAGCTTTCATAACTGTATCTAAAGCCTAGCATATATGAGAGAGGGCCATCGCAAAATACTAAATTTGGTCTGTTTTCTAAAATAAAATCTGTTTGATCCTTTTGGCTCGGTCCCTCAACATCCGAAGTATGAATGAACTTATAACTTCCATCGTCTATAAGAACTTCAGTTACCCACCCAAGCTTTGGATTGGTACCGTGAAAAACTGGCTGAGAAAATTTAATTTTTGTCTTTCCGAATTCAAATTCTCTTCCGTCGCAGTATTCCAATTTTTTGGGCAAACCTTTTATCTGTTCTAGAAAATAGGCCGATCTTCCTTTTTGACTGAAATTAATTTTTTCTCTTGGATGCTTGATGAGGACAGTTTTATTCTCGTAAATTTCAAGATTTTCATTAGGATCAAAATGGTCGAAGTGATAGTGAGAGGTTATCAAGATATCTGATTCAC
The DNA here is from genome assembly GCA_030017875.1 of Candidatus Aenigmatarchaeota archaeon. GTDB lineage: Archaea > Aenigmatarchaeota > Aenigmatarchaeia > CG10238-14 > SCSR01 > JASEGQ01. The sequence continues at coordinate 2,582 of JASEGQ010000012.1, read as the reverse complement.
TGGCAAGCTTTACTATCTTGTTCCAATGTTCTTCCATCCTTTTCAATTCTATCGCATGAGGAGGCAGGCCGTAGCGAATCGGCGCCAAAGAAACCCCAGGATCGATGAATATTTTTACATCCTTAGTTTCAACAAAAGTTGCCATACTTCTAGTTCCGATCGAGTCAAATGCAAGTGGCAAAATTTTCATACAAATATTTATAGCTATTTATAGTATTTGTCAATAATCTTTTTTGTTAAGAGCATGCAGTAGACAAAGTAAAAGGCAGCGAGGAATAGCGTAATGCCTTTGGTTATAGCTATTAGAATTGCATAACAACCTATTTCTGGTAGGATACTAACGAGAAAATAGAGTATCAAACTCCAAATCCCACACACTAAAACAAAGCTCAACTGTTCTCCTTCAGTTTTAAAGAGTATCTGCCAGTCTTTTATTTTAACCATATTATTTTCTTCCTTTTATAAATTTTAGAATTTTATTCATAGTTTCTTCAAGAGTTAAGTTCGAGGTGTCTAGAACGAAGTCAGCCTCATTTTTTAAGGAAAAATAGTCAAAACCGTAAATTTCTTTCCATACCTTTCTTTCCGTCTTTTCTCTTTCACTTATCTCTTCCATAGCCTTTTTGAACGAAATCTTATCTCTTTTTGCAGTCCTATTTGCTCTAATTTCTAACGGCGCCTCTAACCAGATTTTGTAATCCGCGATATCTTTCAAGAAATGAATCGATAGCTTCCCGCATATCACTATGTTTCCCTTTTTTGCTTCCTTGATTTGTTTTTCATCTAACCTCTCATGCAACTCTCTACTCTTTCCAAAGCTTGTCTTCCAAAAGTCTAGAGCTGCCTTAGCTTCTTTTTTGTTCAGAAAACTTTTGTAGATCTTCCCAGGCGAAAGGTACCTTAAGTTTAACTCTTTTGCAACCCTTTTTGCTACGCTGCTTGTGCCTACACCTGGAGGGCCAGAAATAACTATAACTAGTTTTTTAGGCATAGAATAAAATTACGTTTAGCTAAGTTAATATTTTTTAAACATAAAATAGGGAAAAAGTTACCAAGCCTTTTTCTCTACTTTCTCCTTAGCCAACTTTACAATGGATTTGTCTTTTCATTTAATATTTTTAATGTTGTAGAAGCCTTAGGATTAACCGATTAATTTGATTTCGATATGCACGTCTGTTGGTATGTTAACTCTCATTATTTGTCTCAAAGCTCTGTCGTCTGCTTGAACATCAATCATCCTCTTGTGAATTCTCATTTCCCATTTGTCATAAGTGGCGTTACCATGGCCTATCGGGCCAAACGATTTTCATCGCTTTAGTGTCCCGTCGCCACATGGGGTTTTTAATGTGACAACTTTCAGGATCTTCGTTGGTAAAGGAATCGGACCACGATAATTTATACCAAACTTTTTTGCAATTTCTCTTATATCAGAGCAGATGCTATCCAATTCCTTTGGGTCTTTTCCTGAAAGTTTGATTCTTGCTACTTGCATACCATCACTTAACTTTTGATTATAATACTAATTTAAATATTTAACCAAATCAATTTTCTTAATTCAAAAGACGATTTGAATGCCAAGTGTAGCTATCAAGAAAATCACATAAACAAAAAGTAGGACCAAGCCTTCTGTTTTTTCAATCCTCCTGTCGGTCTCGAAAAATCTCCACGCCAAGATGTTCGAGAGCAGGACAAACATAAGAAGAGTGGAGAATATGCTAATATCGACTTTGAATGTGGATAAAATTAATACAACACCGAACAAAAGAGTGATTTTTGTAAGTGAAGAGCCGATAATATTACCAAGGGCAAGGCTTAATCGATTCTTTCTTGCAGAGCTTATACACAAGCTTAGCTCTGGCACAGTTGTGGCTATTGATATAACACTTGCTCCTATAACAGTCTCCGCTATCCCGAGCATGTCCGCCATTCTTGAGGCAGAATCAACAACGAGCTTCGAGCTTATCACCACTCCAGCCAAACCTATGCAGAGAAGGATTACTGTTTTGTAACTGAACTTTTTTGGTTCTCGAACTTTTAGATAAATCCTTTCCTTTGCAGAGTAATAGGCAAAATATGCGAATAGGAGAACAAGACCTAGTCCTATCGTCTTTGTTGCGTATTCTATGTTTAGCAACAGTAACAGCAAAGGAATGATAGAAGAATAGAACAAAAGTGTTGAGAACTCCTTAAAAGTCTTCCCAGTGATTTTAAATGGTTTTATAATAGCTACAACAGCTAAGACCAAACCGATGTTAGCTACGTTCGAGCCAAAGAGATTACCGATTGTTATCCCTATTTCTCCAGATAATAGAGAAACTCCTGCTATCGACATCTCTGGTAGATTTGTTGCGAGTGATAGTATGAGAAAGCCTACCGTAACCTCTCTCAGTTTTATCATTCTGCTCAGTTTGACCGAGTTGTCTATAGCAAAATCACTTGATTTTGCTAAGACAACTAACGAGATAAATAAAATTAGGGATTGGATTATTAATTCCATGTTAATTATTTTGTTTTTTTCGTTTATCTTTCGTATCGCTAAGACTCCTTGCGTAAGCCGATAAATATAAACGTGCATAAAAGAA
>JASEGQ010000011.1 GCA_030017875.1 Candidatus Aenigmatarchaeota archaeon | reverse complement strand
TAAGTTTTTTACAGCTTTCATCCCAAACACGTTTCCAGCTATACTCGAGAGAATCTGCGGCATATTTCCAGGCTCAAAAAGCTCAATTGGATAAGCTACCTTAATATAATTTCCCTTTATCTCAAAAACTTTTGCTGATAAGCCTTTTAGTCTTTTTTCCACTTCTTTTGTTTCTGTTACCAAACTTTCAGTCCATGTGCCAGTAGAACTCTCTGACGCTACTCTACCAGAAACTTCTTTTATCGTAAACCCTCTTGCTGGCTCTACTCTAAATAGACAGATCAAATCATTTTTTCCTGGCTTATAACCTAAATCAACATAATCTTCGTATTTCATCGCATCCTCAATATTTCCTTCGGTTTAAAGACACCCTTTTCTGTTATTATATTCTTTACATATCTGAGCGGAACTCTGTCAAAGGCTGGATTCCTTATCTTTATTCCTTCAAGTTTTCCTGGCCTAATTAGCTCTTGACGTATTTCTTTTGCTGGTCTTTCCTCTATTATGAATTTCTTTCTTCTATCAATTTTAAGAGTGTTAGCTGCTACGTAGAAAGGCTTTTTGAATTCATTTGCTGCTAAAGCAAGCAAAAGCGTACCTGTTTTGTTTATCAATTCTTTGGAATCAACTCTAATAGCGTCTGCTCCAACCAAAACACAATCCACATCTTTCACAAAAAAACCGGCTGCATTATCAGTAATCAGAGTAACAGGAATTTTTAACTTTGCTAACTCTTTTGCAGTTCTTACTCCTTGCTCCAACGGCTCTGTTATGGTTGCAAAAATGGAGATTCTTTTTCCTTCATTCCGTGCCTTCTTTATCACAGCCAAAGCTTCACCAGAATGACAATGAGTCATTATCTTATAGCCGCTTTTTATAAGCCTGCTTCCATTTTTCGCAATTCTCTTTGTAGCTTTATCTAATTGCTTAATCAGCTTATCAAAAGTTCTAATTCTCTTTTCTTTTTTCAAGATCTCTAGGCAATTGTGCAAAACAACAGCAGTCGGCCTAGCATCCTCCAAGACTTTGGCCGCAACTTCAAACTTTAACCCAAAACCGTTCTCCTTACAAAACTCTTTCAAGAACTTTAGGCTATAGATTGCTATCTCCTTTGCTCCTTGAACTTTAACGCTCTTTATGTCTTCTACAACCTTTTCTAAACTTCTCATTAAATTCAAATTCTATTTAATTCAAATTAAAAATGATGGAAGAGCTGGAAAAACAGAAAAGGGAAGTACTTGCGCACTTAGAGGCTATAGGCAGGCTCAAAAGTCCTGAGATCAAAAGGGCGATGTTGAAAGTTAGAAGGGAGCTATTTGTTTTGCCTGAGTATAAGGAAGAGGCTTGGGTCGATGCACCATTACCAATAGTTGGAAAAGCAACAATTTCTGCTCCGCATATGTATGTCATTATGCTAGAAGCAGTTAAGTTAAAACCTGGGGAAAGGGTTTTAGAAGTCGGCTCTGGCTCAGGATACGGAGCTGCTCTGATAAAAGAGATAGTCAAAAGAGGAAAGGTTATAACAATCGAAATAGTTCCTGAAGTTTGTGAGTTTGCTAGAAAGAACTTGAAAAGGGCTGGATACAAAACTGTAAAAGTTATTTGCGGCGATGGCTCCCAAGGATTTCCAAAAGAAGCGCCCTATGATTCGATAATCGTAACAGCATCGTGTCCAGAAATTCCAAAACCTTTGATAGAACAACTAAAAGTTGGTGGAAGGCTTGTCGCACCTGTCGGAGGAATATCTGGGGGGCAAGACTTGATTTATCTGGAAAAAACTAAAGAAGGAATAAAGACTGAAAATTTAGGTCCAGTAATTTTCTTAGAACTTAAAGGAAAGTACGGTTGGAGGACTTAGACTATCCGATACATCCTATCAACATTGCAATGAATAAAAGCCTGGATGGGGTTGGAGGGATTTGAACCCTCGTTTTCAGGTTTCTTCTTTCATCTGGTATCAATGCTCCAAAATATCTCTGGAGCCTGATAGACTAACCAAGCTATCTTACAACTTCGTGCTTAACGTCCCACGTTATATACAACCCCAAACTTAATTTTGAGTTTGTAAATACTAATTTTTAAATCTTTTCAATATTCAATTTAAAGTGAAGGATATGAAAGTTCCGAATCATTTGGGCATCATCATAGACGGAAAGCCTTTAGCCCGTAGACAGAAGATGGGCCCTTAAAAGAGGAATGCCAGTATGGTATGGTCATAGACAAGGATGTAAAGTATTTGACAAATTTTTAGACTGGTGCCTAGAGCTTGGTATACCCCAGATATCTGTTTATGTGCTGTCAACAGAAAATCTGAACAGACCGAAAAGAGAATTGAACGAAATATTCAAACTAGCTTATGAAATGTTAGAATCTTGGGAGAAAAAGAAGCCAATTCTGGAAAAATATGAAATAAAGGTTAGATTTGTTGGAGATTTGAAACGATTGCCTCCAAAGCTTGTTAGGCTGATGGGCAAAATAATGCAGAAAACTGCCAAATATCAAAAACATGTTATCAACTTCTTGGTAGCTTATGGGAGCAAGTTTGAGCTAACTGAGACCATGAGAAAAATAGCTGAGAAGATTATAAGGACAGGTAAGATAGAAATAACAGAAAAAGATATAGAAAAAAATTTGCTAGTTCCGTTGCCAATAGACTTGCTAATTAGGACTGGAGGGTTTAGCAGATTATCAAACTTTATGCTGTGGCAAGCATCCTACGCAGAATTTTACGTTACCAAAACACTTTGGCCCGATTTTTCTAAGAAAGAATTAATAAAAGCAATTAGATGGTATAATTCTGTTCAGAGAAAGTTTGGTAGATAGAATATAATTTCAAGAGTTATTCAATTTTTAGTTTATTTTACCTCTTACAAAAAGCTTCTAGAGCTTGCTCCAGATGTGGATATGTTAATGGAAACCTGAAAGAGAAGCTCTAGAATGTGAAAGATGTAGATTAAGAATTAAGAATTAATAGGGATTTAAATTCAAGTATAAACATACTAAAACTTGGGATGGCTCTGTGGTTCGGGGAGTAGACTGCCGAAAGTTGAAGATTTAAATCAGGCTTCAGAGTTAACTTAGCTTAAATAGTTAGGTTGACAGAACCGGTAGATAGGGTGGATGTTGTTATAGTTGGTGCAGGTCCTTCTGGTTGTATAACCGGAGAGATAGTTGCAAGAAAGGGCTATGATGTGCTGATTCTCGAAGAACATTCGGAAATTGGTGAACCTGTTCAATGCACAGGCTTGGTGAGTCATAGGATCGGAAAAATACCAAAAGAAATAATTGTTAACAAAATAAAAAAAGCTAGATTTTATTCCAAGAATAATTATTTTGAAATCAAATCAAAAAAGCCTGTTTATCTAATCGACAGAAAAAAATATGATAAGTACCTTGGAAGAAAAGCAAAAAAAGCTGGAGCAAAATTTAAACTCTCGACCAGATTTTTAGATTTCAGGAACAGAAAAGTAATCACGACGAAAGGAGCTTATGAAACAAGTCTTTTAGTTGGAGCTGATGGGCCAAATTCAACAGTTGCAAAAGTTTCTGGCCTTAAACTACCGGGTAATTTGTTGAAAGCTACTCAAGTGAATGCAAAATCAAATTTCGACTCTGATACTGTAAAGCTATGGTTTGGTTCTGAGGTTGCTCCTGGATCGTTTGCCTGGGTTGTCCCTGAGAATGAAGAAATAGCAAGAATCGGTTTAATGGCCTTTGAAAACCCAAGTATCTATCTCGAAAAATTTTTGAAAAAAATAATTGGTAGGATTGAAACAACCAACAGAACTGGAGATGTAATGAGATATGGCTTGATTAAAAAGTCCGTAGCAGATAATGTTCTGCTTGTTGGGGATGCTGCTTGCCAGGTGAAACCCTTTTCCGCAGGAGGGTTAATCTACGGCAAGGTTGGAGCAGGGCTTGCTGGTAAAGCCTGCATTGCAGCATTAGAATCGAACGATTTCTCTGAAAAATTTTTGTTTGAAAATTATGAGAAAGAATGGAAAAAGAAACTGGCTAATCCAATCAGGCTTGGGATGATTATGAAAAAAATTTTTTATAAAATACAGGACAGACCTCTTGCCTTTACCTTAATCAAAAATTTTGGAATAGCAAAATTGTCTTCGCTTCTGGATGTTGATTTTTTAGAAAAAAGCTAAATTACTCGTAAATCATTTATAGTATCTTTAGGCTCCACCAGAAAACACAATAGCTCTTTCTTTTCAAATAGTTTCTCTAATCTCCTTTTGATTTTCCCAAAAATTTCATTTGACAATTTTAAGTAAGAATCTCAGCACCAATTTTATTCTTTATCTTATTATGGAGAAGCTGTTTTTTTAAAGAAAAATAAAAAAGGACGAGATTGTTTCTCGTCCTTGAATTTTAATCAGGAAATAGGCTATACGCTAAATAAAAGATGAGAACTCTGCATCTAAGATTGTCGATGCTTCAACTAAATCTCTTTTTTCGACAGCCAATGGGTTTTTACGGACAAATTCTTGGAATTCTTTTTTTCCTTTAGGTATCGTATCTGCATAATACCTCCCTAATATTGTAAGTATGTAGGGCACTATACGCTCCACTTCTCCAGTTATTCTCACTTTATATTTACCTACCCGTCCAGCAATTTCTTCTAGAGAATTGAGGTCCTCGGAATAATTAAAAGCATTTATTATTTCCCTTCTGGCTACCTCCCCAACTGCCTCAACTTTTCCTTTGATAATGAAGTATTTGACAGCTTCTGTATACTCCTTCAGAGTTTTACACTTCTTTGATATCATTCTTTTAAGAATTCTTTCCGTTTCTTTAGACAATTTAAATCTATGCATCCAATCAAAAAGGTAATGGGCGTATTCGTGAGAAAGGGTTGACAGAGAAAAATGTTTTGGTTCCACCTCTAGGCCAAACAATTTGTTATAGCGTTGCACAATCTCTAACTGAACGTGTATTTGATGAAGAATAAATGGACCTCCAGAGAAAGATGGAGAAAAATAGAAAGCGAATGCCTTTGGATTACAACAACCCTCTGTATAACCCTTAATTGCTGAAGGTGTACCGAAGATTATATCTATTTTTGGCGGCATAACATCGAAAAGATCATTTACGAGATCTGTTATCTTAGGGATCATCTTTCTTGTATAATCCATCACTTCGTATAATTCAGTTTTCAAGATGCTCACCTTCTTTAAACCATATTTCTGAAATTTCAACCCATAAGAATGTAGTTTATCTGTTTAAAGCTTACGTTTAATGGAACTTATGACATTTTCCCTAGGTTTTAACCTCACAATATAACAGCGTAGACATTTTCGCAAGCTTATTGTGAACAAATTTTATGCGTTGTTAGGACGCATAAGTTGACATCCACAATACATTTCAGCAATTCAGCCAGGCCTACTCTTACCGGTACTACATAACAGAATAAAACATGTTGTTAATTCTGATAATACTAAGCCCTGGGCGAGACTCGAACTCGCGACCTACTGATCAATTGCCATAATCTTCTTCAGATGATCAGTTACAAGTCTCAACCGTTCGACAGTTGCTCTACCAGCTGAGCTACCAGGGCTTAATAAATATTTTGCAATAAAACTTAAAAATATGCCTAATAAGATCCCGGAGGAATTTAAAAAAATTTATGAGAAACAAGGCTATAGATTTGTCGGTAAAAATCAGCATTCTGCAGTAAAAATTTGTAAGTGGACAAAGGAAAGCATTAGCCGCGGTAGAAATTGCTTCAAAAGATGGTACGGAGTTGAAAGTCATAGATGCTTGCAATGCACAGTTAGTTTGTTTTGCCTAAACAGATGCGTCTACTGCTGGAGAACCTTCCATCCTTTCTTTGAGCAAAATATGGAAAGTATGGAAATAGATGAGCCTGCTGAGATTATAGAAGAATTGATTAAACAACAAAGATTGCTTTTAACAGGTTTCAAGGGAAATCCAAGTATTGATAGAAAAAAATATGAAGAAGCTCAATACCCAAATAACGCTGCATTAAGTCTTATTGGCGAAAGCTTGCTATATCCAAAAATTTCAGAGCTATTAAAAGAATTTCACAAAAGAAATTTCACAACCTTTCTTTTAACAAAGGGTACTCTTCCAGAGAAAATAATGAATTTAGAAGTTGAACCAACAAATTTTTATATCTCCCTTTGTGCTCCAGACAAACAAACTTTTATTAAAGTCGACAACCCACTAGTCCCAAATGCTTGGGAAAAACAGATGGAAAGTTTAGAACTGATGAGAAGTTTTAGTTGTAGAAAAGTTATTAGGCTTACTCTTGTAAAAGAACTTAATCTCAAAGAACCAGAAAAATATGCAAAGCTTATATTAAGAGCAGAGCCAGACTTCATAGAGGCTAAAGCTTTTTTTCATGTAGGAGAAGCTCAGAAAAGATTGCCAAGAGCTGCGATGCCTACGATGGACGACATTAGAAAATTTGCCCAAAATCTATCAGAATCTGCTGGGTATAAAATTAAAGACGAGGATTTGGCTAGCAGAGTGGTGCTCCTAGCAAAAACTTAACTAGAGAATATAAGTTTTCATTATGAGCAGAAAATTTTGTCCGAAGTGCGGAAAGACAGCAGAAAAGTTTTATGAGAATTTATGCAAGGATTGCTTCTTATCAAAAATCTCTTTTTCAAAACTAATTCCTGATAGAATTGTTATCAAGAGATGTAAATCTTGCAACAGAACATTTTCAGACAACAGAGCTGCCAGTGTTGAGAATGCTCTAGAATCAATTCTTTCGAATTTGTTGATACAACCAGAAATAAAAAAAGCAATTTATAGAATTGAAGATAAAAAAGTGCATATCAATTTAAATTTGAAAATTGCTGACTTGGAAAAAACCGAAGAAAAAATTTCGAATCTGATAATAAAAAAAATTACCTGCAGAGCATGCTCTATGAGGTCTATAGGCTATTACCAATCAATTCTGCAAGTAAGAGCTCCAGAAAATCTTCTAGGAAAAATTTCAAAAGAAATAGAAGAGCGGATCAATATTCTAAGCCAATACGACAACCTCGCTTTTATTTCAAGGTACGAGGAGGTTGCTAACGGCTTTGACGTTTATATAGGCTCGAAAAGGTCTGCTCTTGAGATTGCAAAAAACCTGAAGAATAAGCTCAAAGCAAATATTAAAATCTCAAGAAAGCTAAGTGGTAGTATAAGAGGAAAAAAAGTTTATAAGGATACAATTTTGGTTTCAATCGGTGGTTGATTGGGAAAAAAGAAGTTTGAACCAACTCCAGAAGAGCTAGAGGTAGCGAGAATTAGAATCCCTAGACAGGGAGAGGTTTTAGGCGTGGTAGAGATGATGCTTGGGGCAGACAAAGTGAGAGGAAAGTGTGATGATGGCAACACAAGAATTTGCAGAATTCCTGGCAGGCTAAGAAAGAAAGTTTGGGTCAAAATCGGTGACTTAATTTTAATCCAGCCTTGGAAGGTCCAGAGCGAGGAAAGAGGGGATATAATTTTTAGATACACCCCGACTCAAGCGAATTGGCTCAGAAGGAAAGGGTTTGTTAAGACTATTTCTATTGAATAACTCTTATCATCTTAGAATTAATTTACAATTAGGCGAACTGATTTGAAACCGAAAATAAGATTGGAAGATGTCAAAGAATTAAAAATAGAGAGAAAGGTTTTTGATGAAAGAACGCTGCTTGCGATATACAAACTGCTAAACAAAGGTATAATCAAATCTGTGGAGGGTGTTGCAAAGGAGGGCAAGGAGTCCGTTGTTTTTTCAGCTAAAGATAAGAACGATAATTGGCTGGCTTTAAAGGTTTATAGAGCTGAATACTGCGATTTCAAGAGTATGTGGAAATATCTGGTTGGGGATCCGAGATTTTCTAGTGTCAAAAAGAGTAGAAGAGCAGTGATCTTGAACTGGTGTAAAAGGGAGTTCAAAAATTTGACGATTGCTCACGAAGCTGGGGTGAGCTGCCCAAAGCCAATCGCGTTCAACGAAAACATCCTAGTAATAGAGTTCATCGGGGAAGATGGGAAACTTGCTCCAAGACTGATCGATGTCAAACTAGAGAATAGAGATAAGCAAGGAGTTTATGAGTTTATTTTGAACGAGGTGGAAAAAATTTTAAGATCTGGCTTGATTCATTCGGATTTGAGTGCTTACAACATCTTGATTTGGGGTAAGCCGTACATTATCGATTTCAGCCAAGCTGTACCGTTAAAACATCAACTAGCTTCAGAGTTTTTAAGGAGAGACATAAAAAATGTTAACTCGTATTTCAAGGCATTGAATGTCAAAATAAAAAATGAAGAGGAGCTATTCAAAAGGTTTTCAGCCATGGCGGGATTAGAATGATAGATCATATTGCTATACCAGAAGAGAGGATGAAGATTTTAAGGAAGAACAAAAAGTTTATCGAGCAATTAAAGAGTCTTTCAGAAGTTGATGTAGAATTAAACGATGAGATCTACATAGAGGGCGAGCCATTAAAAGTTTTGAGGGTTAAAGAAGTCTTGAAAGCTTTTGGAAGAGGTTTTGATTTTGATTCTGCGTTAAATTTATTAGACGAGGATTACTATCTTGAGGTTATAGATGTTAGAGATTTTGCAAAAAAATCCAGAAGCAGAATAGTAACGCTTAAAGGAAGAGTTATAGGGACAAAAGGGAAGACAAAAAGGCTGATTGAAAAATATGCTGAGGTTAAGCTTTCAGTTTACGGAAAAACAATAAGCATTATAGGGAAGTGGGACAGGGTTATGGTAGCTAGGCAAGCGATAGACAAACTCTTGCTTGGAAGTCTGCACTCTACAGTATACAGGTTCTTAGAAAAATATAAAAAGTGAAAATATGGAGGTGAAGTAGTGGTTGAGATGATTACAGCAGAAGAATTGGCAAAAGACATGAAAGAGATAAGTATAGCTGAATTTTTCGAAATCTTGCAATAGGCAAGACGAAATAAAAATAAGCACTTTCTTGGGTACGAAAATCCGACCAAGTCTCTAGTAACAGTTGTCAAGGAAGGGCTAGATAATAGCTTAGATGCAACACAGGATGCAGGGATTTTGCCAGAAATATTCATCTCACTAAAGCAGGTTGGTGTAAACAGATTTAAAGTTGTGATAGAAGACAATGGGCCAGGAATAATCGAATCAAAAGTCCCTTTTGCTTTTGGGAAGCTTCTTTTCGGAAGCAAGTTCCACAAATTGAGACAGACCCGCGGCATAATGGGGGTTGGGATTCACGGCGCAGTTTTGTACTCCCAGCTAACAACAGGAAAACCTGTAAGTGTAACAACAAGTACTGGAAAAGACAAGCATATTTTCGAGTTGATGATAGATGTGACGAAGAATGAGCCTAATGTAATTTCCCATAAAAAGGAGAAAAATCCTGAGAAATGGCACGGCGTAAAAGTTGAGATGGAAGTTGAAGGAAGGTACGTAGAAAAGGGCCAGTCAATTCTCGAATACATCAAGCAGACTGCAATAGCAAATCCTCATGCTAATATTTTTTTTGATGGACCGAGCGGTAAGGCCGAGTTCAAAAGAGTAACCAATGAACTACCAAAACAGCCAAAAGAAATCAAGCCTCATCCACATGGGATTGAGCTTGGAATTTTAAGAAGAATGCTTTCAGCCACAAAAGCAAAAAATCTCATTAGTTTCTTAACAACAGAATTCTGTCGTGTGGGGAGAAGCTCTGCAGAGCAGGTATGCAAGCTAGCAAAGCTTGAGCATAGTAGAAAGCCTCAAGATCTAAACACAGAGGAATCTGACAGACTGCACAAAGCAATGCAAATGGTTAAACTAATTGCTCCACCAACTGATTGTCTTTCCCCTCTTACCGAGAGTTTAATCACAGAAGGCTTGAAAAAAGAGATAGAAGCAGAACATTTTGTTGCGATTTCCAGGCCTCCAACAGTTTATAGAGGAAATCCTTTTCAAATCTCAGTTGGCTTAGCTTATGGAGGAAACCTTCCGCTAAATGAAACTGTTAAGATATTTAGATTTGCAAACAAGGTTCCTTTGTTATACCATCAGAGCGATTGTGCGATAACTGAAGCTATTACAGAGGTGGATTGGAGAAGATATGGCCTACAGCAACCTGCAGGAGCTTTGCCCATAGGGCCTTTAGTGATTCTTGTTCATTTTGCTTCTGTGTGGGTTCCTTTTACTACTGAAGGAAAGCAAGCGATCGCAAACTATCCTGAAATAGTTAGAGAGATCAAGCTTGCCCTTCAAGACGCAGGAAGAAAACTTGCAAAATATATCAGCCAGAAAAGAAGAGCAAGAGAAAAGTTCTTAAGAAAACAAATATTTGAGAGGTATATTCCAGTAGTTTCCGAATCACTAGCTAAACTAACCAGAAAAGATCAAAAAACTATTTTAAGTAGGCTTGAGGATATGATAAAGAGAAGGGTTGAAATAAAAACAGGGTTAGAAAAATAAAGAATTCGCTGGGCCTGAGAAAGCAGTGAAAGAGGTGAAGAGAGTTGAAGGAAGCTGAGAAAAAGCTTGGGGGCTTGGGGGAAAAAATTTTGAAGGATGTAGATAAGGGGGTGAACCCAAATATAGATATTCCGATCAGAGCTTTGAGCAATGTCATACATGACCCAAAGACAGGAATGCTAACTCTGGGGGAGAAAAGTGCTAAAAGGTTTTTCTTTCATACAGCACATGCAAAAAAATTCATGCAAACTCTAGTTATGGCATCATTCTGTAATGAGCTACTAAAGGAAAATATCCACACCAGCATTAGAGATGCATATTATGCGCTTAAAAGAACCCTACCTAATTCAGACGAAAACATATTTGAAACTCAAGTGGAGAGCAACTCAATCATCGTAGACTTAGAAGTTGCCCTTAATATATTGAGAGAGCAACTACATCTTGCAGCAGATGTTAGAGGCAAAGTTGCTGGAAAATTGGTGATCGTAGACAGAGGAGATACGATTGACTGTTCAAAGATGGGCTCTGGTGGATGGGGTGTGCCAAGTGTTGTTGAAGATATAAAACTCAAAAAGGTAGACGCAGATTTTGTTTTAGTCGTGGAAAAAAATGCAGTTTATGAGAGGCTGAATGAGGACAGGTTCTGGCAAAAGCATAAGTCGATACTTGTTACAAGTCAGGGCCAGGCCGCAAGAGGTGTTAGGAGGTTGATACAGAGATTGTCGCTAGAACATAACCTTCCTGTTTATGTTCTTACAGATGCGAATTCATGGGGTTGGTATATCTATTCTGTTATAAAATATGGCAGTATAACACTTGCGCATATCTCAGATAGGCTTGGCACAATAAACGCAAAGTTTATTGGAATGACCATCTCTGACATAGAAAGGTTTGGATTACAAAAGTTCACAGAAAGGGCAACAGAGGTCGATATAAAAAGGGCACAGGAGATGTTAAAGTATGAATGGTTTAAACATCCAGCATGGCAAAAGGAGCTGAAACTTTTAATTCAAAAGAAGATAAAAGCAGAAATAGAAGCTCTGTCTGGTAGAGGTTTGAGATTTATTACAGAAGAGTACTTACCAACAAAAATTAAAAATCAAGAATTTTTACCGTAGATCCTTTCAATCGATAGAAATTTCTCTAACTATCATAAGCTTTAAAGCATTTAAGTATCTATGAAAATTTGTGGCTTGATTTTGCAAATTTTACGTTGAGTGAGTCGAATGGACAAAATTGGAGTGCTTTTACCAGCTTATAATGAAGAAAAAAACATCCAAACAGTAATCAAAGAGACGAAGAAGTATGTTCCCAATTCTACTATAGTTGTTGTTGATGATGGTTCTACAGATAAAACAAGCGATCTAGCAAAAAAATCTAAAGTTGTAGTTCTTAGACACAACACAAACAAAGGTAAGGGAGAGGCAATTAAAACTGGGTTTAAATATTTTCTAAAAAAGGACATTAGTTACGTAATAATTGCAGATGCAGATAGACAATATAAAATTAAAGATGCTAACAAGATCATTAAACTTTTAAAAGATGGAAGAGCTGATTTCGTTACTGGCTATAGAAACTGGAAGGAAGTACCTTTGCGGCATAAGCTTGGAAATTTTGTTTGGAGAAATTCCTTTAACTTACTCTTTGGAACAAATCTAAGAGACAGCAACTGCGGGTTTATGGGTTTAACAAAAGATGGGATGAGAAAAATTAAAAACATCCATGGAGGCTACATAGTCGAAAATGAACTTTTTGTTGAAGCACTAAGGAACAAACTTAAAATCGAGCAAGTGCCTGTTAGTGTAGAATACAGAGAGAAAAGTGGTATTGCTAGAGGGATAAGGGTAGTTTTAGGAGTTTTAATTTTTATTGTAAAAGAAGGGTTTAAATACAGATTAGGTTTGTGGTAAAGATTAACTATAGGAAATGTCCCTATGCACTAGGAATTGGAGATTCTAAATGATTTATTTGTTGACAGAATTTACTAACAAAGATTTAAGGTTTTATAAAATAGCTTGAACGGATTATGTTAAAATGGTTGAAAGGAAATATCAACCAATTAAACTTTAATAATGCTATCAATGGAATAATAAATATGGGACAGCTGGGGACAGTATCAATTTGATGCTGTAAGCTCAGTCCGGGAGAGCAATCGAGGCTATTGTCGTTGAAGCTGAAGACCGATGTGTCGCGAGACAGGGAAAAAACCTGCGCGAATTCAAATCTCGCCTGTCCCACTCTCTTCTTAAACTTTTAAAGTGATTGATAATTATGAGATTACAAATAGTTCCGTTTGGCGAAATCCCTACAGAAGTTCTAAGCGCCATTAGTGAAGAACTAGAACTTTCCTTTAGAATATTTTCTGATATTTCTGAACCAAAAGGTTTACCAAAAGAATACTACAATCCTTACAGGCATCAGTATGTCGCACCGCAAATTCTAGATTTCTTGTTTGAAGAATTCAAGGGAAGGGTTTTGGCAGTTACAGATCAAGACCTGTTTGCTGAGGACTTGAACTTTGTCTTTGGTCAGGCACAGATGAACGGAAGAGTCGCTGTAATTTCCATTTGCAGACTCAATCCGACTTTTTACAGGCAAGCTTTTAACAAAAAACTACTAATAGAAAGAGCGGTAAAAGAGGCTGTTCACGAAGTAGGACATATGGCCTTTGGCCTAACACATTGCCCAGATCCGAATTGTGTGATGAGCTTTTCAAATACGATATTTGATGTTGATAGAAAATCAAAGGAAGTCTGTAAGAGTTGTAAGAGAAAGGCAGGACTGTTTGATTAGATAATTTATCAATATAGAAATTTATAAGATAATGGTTAAGATGACGATAGTCGAAAAGAAAATCTGGCCAGAGTATTTCAAGGTGCGATAGTTGGGATTGTACGAGATGCTAGTTGCTCTAATAATAGGCATGATTTTACTCATACCTTTATTTCTTTTTATTAATTTCTTATTTAATTTACCATTTTATCCATATTTTGCTGAATGGTGTAGAACTACATGTTTAGGAAATATTGTAGCTACATTTATTTTAGCTGGTTATCATTTTGTACTTATATCAATATTTAGTCTTACCGGTCCATTAGTAGCACCTACAACACATGCACGAGTAACTGCAAAACTTAAAAAAATGATCCTTCCACTATCTTTTATTATAGTTTTCGGGTTTTTTGGAGGATTTGATCGTTGCCATATTAGTCCTCTTTTCAATTATATTGGGTTAGGAATCTTGCTTAATCCTATTTTCCTTTTCATCCTGATGGTATTAGTTGGCTTTTTGTATATGCAAAAATAGTATAGGTATTTTAATTGGTAGAAAAGCAACAGAGAGCATTAGTTAGCTTTCCTTTGGTGATTACACCAACTATTTTATTTTCTTACATTTTAGCTTGTATCATAATTTTTACGTTTAACAAGTTGAAGAGAGAACTAAATCAAATTTTTAGAAAAAGAATGTATAAAAATTAGGAATAATAGGAATAGAAGATTTTAATAAGTCTTATTTAAGTTTTTAATTTAATTTTTATAAATAATACAACGTTGATAGATGTGGCAGAAAAAGTTTGGGAAGGTGAACTGCTAGAGAATAGGGTGATAATCTGGAGCCCTGAGGCTGTTTCTCTATACGATGAATCTGGATATGGAAAGCCTCAACCAGAAGAAAATCCTGATAGATTAGAACTAGAATTGATCGAAGCCGCGTATTTAATCGAAAAAGGAAAGTTGAAAGCTTATGTTAAAGAAAATGGGAAGAAGAAAAAAATTGATTTTCAGAAGTTAATGGAAATTGGAAGTAAAAATGTTAATCAGTTCCATCCTCAGTTTATTGTTTACCGCGATTTAAGAAATAGAGGCTATCTGGTTAAAACTGGCTACAAATTTGGTGCCCACTTTAGAATTTATGAAAGGGGTGTAAAATTAAAGAGAGGTCCTAAAGCTCCGCATGAACACACAATGGCCATCGTCCAAGCTGTTGCAGAAGAATCAGCCTTTTCCTTGCCAGAAATGTCAAGAGCTGTAAGACTTGCGCATAATATAAGAGCGACAATGTGGTGGGCTGTTTGTGATAAAGAGGGAGACGTAACCTATTACGAACTGAAACGTTTGACTCCGTAATTCTTCGCTATGATTTTTTGTAAACAAATTCCAGATAATTCCGATAAAAAGAGATTTTTCAGGAATTAAGATTTGCTCATAAAAACACCATAAATTAAATCGCATTTACAAAGATGTATAGCTCTGAGAGAATCTAAGAAATGGGAAACCTAAGTATTGCTGCGAAATCATAAGCTCTGCAAAACTTTTCTCCAGAAGGCTCTTTCCTTGCTACAAACTTTATTTTCCCTCTCTTTTCTTCAACTGCTTTTATAAGTTCATCGACTCGCTTGTCTTTTATTCTCTCTATAGGTATCAAAACAACTTTCACAGCACCAATCAAGGCAGCACTTCTAACTTGCTCAAAGCCATAAACTGCCAAGCCATCGTTCTTATTCAGGTGAACGAAGAACTCGTCTATCACAGTCGGTTTTATTATTCTTTCTATACCTTTTGCAGCCCTTTTAAGTCTTTCTATGTGTTCTTGCTTCCATTCCTTTTTCTCAATGTATAAAATACTATGAATTCTGGCCTCTATGGTATGGTAGCTTCCTATTGTGATTTCCTTTGGTGCCTCAACTATCCTTCCTGTGAGCCTAAGGTTGTTTGTTTCATCCTGGAACACCATTTTCTCGAGTTGAATTGTTAGGGTAACAAGCTTTCTTTCAACCTTTTCTCTCTCCCCCCATCTTTCGATAAAAACTGTTCTCAGGGTTTTTGATGTGATTAGGTCTCCTGGTTCAAGTATATTTGCGAGATGCCATAGGTCTAGTCTGTTCTCCACCATGACCTTTGCAAACTTCTTTTCATAGTTAGCTTCTAGTATTCTCATAAAAGATTAATTGTTAAATTAATAACTAAAATTTAGGTGCTTTTATTGAAAAAAGGCCAAGTGCCGAGAATAGACGAGTTCGCATTTGTTTTGCTAGCTGGCTTGATAATGATAATAATCATGATGGTCGCTTGGTCTACCTTACCAGCTGCCAAGCTCGAAGTCTATCCTGAGTCTATCTCTTCAGCAATTCAGATCGGCTCTTCCAAAAGCTTTACCCTTACTCTGAACGGCACAGCAACAAACGTTAGCCTCTCTGCCTCTGGAGAAATTAAAAATTGGATATACTTTGACAAAAATAACTTTGATGTCTCTGGTATAGAAACTGTTAAAGTTTTTATCTCTGTTCCTTCCACCGTAATAGAAAAGGTTTATTCTGGAAGTATAGTTATAACTTTTTCGGGAGGAAGAAAAACTATTCCTGTTAATATTAATGCAACAAAAGCTTTGGTCGTTGAGGCATCTAGATCGATTTTTTTCAACGACTTCTCAATTAGCTACGCAGTTGGCTCAGAAACGTTGGCTTCGAAAGAAAACGTTGAAGTTGTGAGAGGGTACTTTGCAAACTATCCGATAAATTTGGTTCATGAGAGTTTGGCAGAGGAGAAGTTCAACATGGTGACAGGAGGCTACATCTCTCTGGTTATAGACGATACGAACAGTGCAGGAAATCTCATAATAGAGTTTAATGGAGAGGTCATATATAACCAAAAAGCAGGACCTGGAAGTATTGATATTCGGTTAGAAAAAGAAAAAATCAAGAGATCGAACACGATTACCATAAGCGCTGATTTACCTGGTTGGAAGTTTTGGATGAACACTGTCTATAAGGTTAGAAGCGCAAAATTTGGTATAGGCTACCAGGGAGTATTTTATAAGGACTTTGTCTTTGAGCTAGGCGTAAACGAAGTTACAAACTTTAGATCAGGAGTTTTAACTTTTAGAATCAAAAACTATACCATTCCATTAGGTGACATAACAATCAAAATAAATGATAAGACTTTCTTTAGAGACATCCCTCCTCTAGCATTTTTCTCTAAAACTTTTAACAGAACAGAAGTTCCTCTGAACATAGGGACAAATCTTATATCCTTCTCCACAGAGCCGAATGCATTCTATGACTTGAGAGATGTGACCTTAACGATAACGTATAGAGCTTAACTTCTTTTTCAGCATTAGCTCGTAACCGATGGCTGGAAGGGTCGAGTTCTGCTCTGAAGACAGGACTGTGAA
>JASEGQ010000010.1:14569-18174 GCA_030017875.1 Candidatus Aenigmatarchaeota archaeon | reverse complement strand
GGCTTGCCTGGTAATTTCCCAATAACAAGATTTTCTCTTCTCGTGAAAAACTCAAAATTTGTTGGCTTTAATCCTTCACTGACCCATTTTTTTATTAACTTGCTTTCCATGCCATCACAGAGGCCTTCTCTTAGGTCTCAACGCATGAGAGCCGCAACGCCTACACTTAACTTTCCCTTTTTTCACCTTTGCTGGGTCTGCTCTTATCTTTGCTTTGCAAACCCTGCAAACAAAGACTCTAAAGAAAAGTCTCTGCATCGCTTCTGGAATGGCTTTTTTGACCATAAAATCAACTCTCAGCTCTTAAGTTTATCAATTTTATTAGTTTAAACAATATTTAAATTTAAAGGATTTACATGAGAGTTATCGATTGCCACACACATCCAGAGTTTGAGGATGAAAAGCTCAAAAAAACTGCAAAAGAAAACAAAATAAACTTCTCCTATAAAGGACTGCTCGAAGAAATGAGAAAAAATAATGTTAAAAGAATAGTCGGAATCTCAAGTAATATCAAGAGCAACGAACTGATAGCAAATCTTATGCAAAGAGATAAAAGGATTCTTGCGATAAGGTTTGTCAGTACTTCTAACATTTCAAAGAAGACATTAATAGGTCTTAATAAAGAACTGGATTGGGGAAAATTCAAGGGCATAAAATTGCCACCCGGGTATGAATACTTCTATCCAAATGAAACTAAGTGCAACCAAATCTATAGGATTGCAGAAAAGTATAACGCTCCAGTCATTTTTCACTCAGGGGATACATGGCGTGCTATAGAGAAAACAAAGATTAAATACGCTCATCCTGTCTATGTCGATGATGTCGCGGTAGGACATCCAGACTTAAAAATTATTGTTGCTCACTCTGGTAATCCGTGGGTAGTTGACGCTGCGGAAATTGCTTACAAAAATGAAAATGTTTTCCTCGATATTTCCGGCTAGTTTTTAGGTAAGATAGATAAACCTTATGGTAAAATTATGAAGAGGGGTTTGAATTTCCTTGTAGGTTATGTGAGCTTTGATAAGGTGATGTTCGGAACCGATTGGCCTCTCATCAAGATGAAATTTTACATAGAGTTTATGAAAAATTCTGGGATAAGAGGAAGAAATCTAAGAAAGATAATGTACAAAAATGCTTTTAAATTCTTCTGGAAATCTTAAAATTTTATAGGTTAAGCTTAAATACTCTTAAATCTAACTCTTTTTCTTGAAATAACATGATTAAGCCTGAGATAAGAATTTTGGGGTTTGACGACGGAGCCTTTGTACCAAAGTCTAAAGAAAAAGTCCCTGTTATTGGAGTAATATGCCGAGGGGGGAAATTTCTAGACGGGGCTTTAAAAACTGAAGTAATAGTTGATGGTTTAGACGCAACAGAAAAAATAACCAAACTCATAAACTCTACAAGACACAAGCAGCAATTAAAAGTGATAATGTTTGACGGCATCACTCTGGCAGGCTTTAACATAGTTGACATAAAAAAACTCTACGAAGAGACGAAGCTGCCAGTTATAATAATAAACAGAAAGATGCCAGACCTTAAAAAAGTTAAAAATGCCTTAAAGAATTTTGGGGATTTCAGAAAGAGGTGGAAGATGATAGTCAATGCAGGAAAAATAAAGGAGTGCGAAGTGAGGGAGAATAAAAAAGTTTATTACCAGTCTGTTGGCTTGAGCGAAGAAGAGACAGAGGAAATAATAAAGCTTAGCACCACAAGAAGTTTTATCCCAGAGCCTCTAAGGCTAGCTCATCTTATTGCAACAGCGATTGTGAAAGGAGAGAGCTATGGCAGGGCTTAGAAAGACTTGGAAGAAATTGACGCAAGGTTGGTTTGGTTATATTTTTTATGCAGTCCTAGGAATAGTGATCGCTTTTCTTGTTAACCAGACTCTGGGCTTTGCTCTAACCACAGACCTGCCTGTTGTTGCTGTTGTCACTTCTTCGATGGAGCACGACGCTTCAACCGAAATAAACCATTACCAATGGCTAGAAAAGAATTTAGGTTATAATAGAAGCTACATAGACTCTTGGCCGATAGCAACAGGATTTTCGATTGGCGACCTACCAATAGTTCAAGGCTCTGGAAATTATAGTGTTGGAGATGTAATAGTTTATTCTGTTCCGGGACAAAGAGTTCCGGTCATTCACAGAATAATCAAAATCAACCCTGACGGAAGCTACATGACAAAGGGAGATCACAACCCAAGCTTGCTTCCGTTTGAGCACAGCGTGAAAAAGGAATGGGTTCACGGAAAGGTAATCTTTATAATCCCTAAACTAGGATATTTTAAGGTAATAGTCTCAAGACTCCTTGGAGGAGCTATATGAAATTTTGCGATAAATGCGGAAATCTGATGCTCGTTGAGAAAAGAAGAAAGCACTCTTTCTTTGTTTGCAGAAAGTGCGGGAGAACTGCTAAGATAAAAGACGAGAAAGTTACTATAACAGAAGCGATACACGAGCCGAGAAGGGGAATTGTGATAATGGGGAGGGACGAGGGAATAGCTGAGTTCCCGAAAACAAAGATAATTTGTCCAAAGTGTGAGAACGCGGAGGCTTACTGGTGGATGCAGCAGACTAGAGCCGCTGATGAACCTCCTACGCTTTTTTATAAGTGTACTCGCTGTGGCTATGCCTGGCGCTCTTATGGTTAATTTCTTGCTATAAAAAGCTTTAAAAACTTCTGAAAAGAATTAATTCTTGATGTTTGCCTTACGCTATATTCCAAAGAAGATTTCTGAGATCAACTCAAAAACCGATAGCAGAATTGCAATTGTTGGCAAAGTTATAGAGCAAGGGGAAAATAGCTTTGTCCTAGAAGATGACTCAGGAAAAGTAGAGATAGAATCTGAAGAAGAAGTTGAGCTGAACAAAACAGTGAGAGTCTTTTGCTCTCTGACAGAAAACCAGCTCAAGGCTGACATAGTGCAAAGCTTAAATGGCTTTGACCTAAATCTATTTAATAAAGTTAAAGAGCTATATAATAAAGCAGGCGTTTAGATGTTCAAGGCAACTCTGATCGATGTTAGTTTGCTAACAGATTCTATCTCTACAATAGCTGAGCTGATAGACGAAGGGGTTTTTAAGATAACAAAAGATGGTATAAGCCTGATAGCAGCAGACAGAGCCTTGGTTGCTGTTGTAGACTTTAAAATTCTATCAACTGCTTTTGAAAAGTATGAAGTGGATCAAGAGCATTCTATTGGGATAAATATTGGCAATCTGCTCTCAGTTCTTAAAAGAGCAGGAGCAGGAGATAAAGCTACTTTCAATTTGCAAGACTCAAAGCTCGAGATAATCTTGGAAAATTCTTCTAGGAGAAGATTTGTCATTCCTTTGCTCGACCTAAGTCAGGAGGAGGTTCCGCCCATTGAACAATTAAAGTTTACATCAAAAGCTGAAATAAAGCCTGAAGTTCTACAGTCAGGAATAGCTGACGCAGAGGTTGTTGCCGATTCTGTCTTGTTCGAAGCCTCTAGAGAGAGATTTGGGATGAGAGCTGAAGGAGATATTAGCTCAGCTCAGCTAGAGCTCGAAAAAGGAAACGAGGCTTTGCTAGAAATAAAAACTGATGGAGAAACTAGAGCAAGGTATCCCCTGGACTAT
>JASEGQ010000010.1:0-14471 GCA_030017875.1 Candidatus Aenigmatarchaeota archaeon | reverse complement strand
TATTCCCATATTTTTTTCTCGAATTTTACATATTCCTTATATTTTTTCTCTACAGCTTTGAGTGTTTGCTGAATGTTTTTATGCCTGTTGTCTAATTCTTTTGGAATTGGAAAGTTATTCCTTTTATAGTAGTTATATATAGCTTCGGAGAGAGCATCTATAGCCAGCAAGGAGCAATGAATCTTTATAGGAGGAACGTTCTTTAGTTTCTTCAGGAGATCTTCTTTCTTAATTTTTAATACTTCTTCAATAGTTTTTCCTTTGATCATCGTTGTTAGTAAGCTAGCATTCGCTAGTGCCACAACGCAACCAAACGTTTGATATTTTGCGTCAGAAATTATCCTCTTTTTTGTTTTCTTATCTTCCTTTATTTTGATGTAAAGCCAGAGAACATCCCCGCAAATTGGCTGACCAACCTTACCAAGACCGTCAAAATTTTTTATTACACCAACATTTTTTGGATTCTTAAAATGTTTCATAATTTCTTTTGAATACAGATTTGCTTCCATTACTCCCACTTTCTTTTGAATGGCGATATTTTCCTCAATCTTTCAACAACTTTTGGCAGAACTTCCAAAGCATAGTCAATATCTTTTTTTGTCGTCCATTTTCCCAAAGTCAACCTCAAGCTGCCGTGAGCTTCTTCATGCTTTAATCCAATAGCCATCAGCACATGACTCGGCTCAAGGGATTCAGAAGAGCATGCTGAGCCTGTTGAAGCTGCTATTCCATAGCTATCCAACTGCAAAACTAACGATTCACCCTCGATAAATGCAAACCAGAAATTTGTGTTATTAGGCAATCTCTTTGTAGGATGGCCATTCAAATGAGAATATTCAATTTTCAAAACTCCTTTTATTAGTTTATCTCTTAATTTCGTTAGTCTTTCTGCTTCTTGCTTCATTTCTTTTTTAGCTATATCTACAGCAGCACCGAAACCAACAATAGCAGGAACATTCACCGTGCTTGAACGTAAACCAAACTCATGGCCGCCGCCGTGCAACAAAGGCTCAATTTTAGTTCCTTTTCTTACAAACAAGGCTCCTACACCTTTTGGACCATACATCTTGTGAGCACAAACAGTTAGCAAATCTACTTTGCTTTTATTAACATCAACAGGAATTTTGCCAAAACTCTGGGCAGCATCTGTGTGGAAGCAAACTTCATGTTCAGAGCAAATTTTTCCTATTTCCTCTATTGGTTCGATAGTTCCTATTTCATTGTTTGCGTGCATTATCGAAACAAGAATCGTATCCTTCCTTATCGCATTTTCTAAATCAGAAGGATCAACTAGGCCATATTTGTCTACAGGTAAAAAAGTAATCTCAAAACCTTGTTTTTCAAGCCATTTAGCAGTATCTAAAACAGCGTGATGCTCTATAGCAGAAACGATCATATGCCTGCCTTTATGCTTGTTTGCAAAAGCAATCCCTTTTAAAGCTAGATTATCGCTCTCAGTAGCACTTCCTGTGAAAATTATTTCATTTGCGTTAGCGTTCATCAAGCTCGCGACTTTTTCTCTTGATTCTTCCACAGCTTTTTTTGCCTCCCTTCCGTAGCTGTAGAGAGACATTGTGTTTCCAAAACTTTTTGTGAAAAAAGGCCTCATAGCCTCAAAGACTCTCGGGTCAACAGGAGTAGTGGCAGCATAGTCCATATAGATTCTTTTCATGAAATCACTGACATTAAATATAACAGCGTTATATTTAAAAAATTTACTTTTTTCGGTTCTCGTTCAAGAATTTTAAGACAGTCCAGACTTTCTTAAAAATACTGGCAAAACCCATAGTAAAGGCCAAATTGGGATAACGAATTCGTATATTTTCAGCACCTGCCAGCGGTTGTACTGCTGCTACTACTCAAAGTCTGCGTACATTCGCTAGGCTGGGTTATAAACCCAGAACAAATTGCTTGCTTGAATGATTCAGAACTTCTTGTCCCGCTATACCTTTGACCATTAATTATTAAAGTTGGAGAACCTGTTACACTATACTGATCTGCTAATTCCTCATCTATTTTTAACAAGTTCAAACCTTCAGAGCCGTAGGCGCAAGTTTCTATTTTACTTGTATCGATTCCAAACTTCTGAGCAGCTTGTTTCCAGCAAGCATCTAGCTTGTCAGCATCCCTATAAATAGGATAGCAGTTTCTATTTGTCTCCATCAAATAATCCCAGAAAGTTTTTTGATCGTAGTATTTCATTATGCAAATCTGTCTCAAATCTTCTTTTGCTTCGCTTAGTCCGTGCAAAGATCGAACAGAGTCTACTGTATTGCCTTGAACATTTGCTATGAAGCGGACTCTTATGTCTGCCTTTTTTCCCAATAAATCAACTACAGGTTTCATCAGATTTTCTGCTTGAACACCAAAAGGACAAAATGACATCACAAAAAGATTAACTTCTGGCCTTTCTTTATCTGGAGCATCAAATTGTTGTTGTTCTTCCTGTTTAGGGATTGGTTTAGACGTATCAAAAGGCTGTGAAACAAACAAATAGGAACCGCCCTTTGTTATGTAGACTGGTATTTGTTTACCTTGATAAGAAGTCACAACTTTATACATGTTATCAAACTCTTCCACTGAAACGAGTGTTACTTGACCTGTTTGGATCAGATTATTGTTTATATAATCTATTGCTTTCTTTGCTGCCTCTCCAGAAGATAATGTTTTAGTAGTCGTTACTGCCCTTCCAGTCAAACTCAAAGGAATTGAAGGAGAGTAAAGAAATACTGCCAAAACCACGATCAGAACAAAGGTTGATACTGTCCAAACACTAATCTTCGGTATTCTTATTGTTAATTTCTTTCCTTCTTCTGTCATTTTATCTACGAATTAATATATTTCAAATATTTTTAAACTTATCTTTTAGATTTCCTCTTTTTCCTAACCTTTTCTTCTACCAACAAAATTGGTATTGTTTTGTAGGCTGCGTGTATAAGGTAGCCACAGAACATACCAACTAAAGCACCTGCTAGGATATCGGCATAGGTATGATAATTTAAAAAAACTCTTGAAAGAGCTACTAGAATTGCAAACATAAAAGCAGCTAGACAGAATTTCTTTTTCTTAGTTTCCAAAGAAAAGATAGAAGCAAAAGCAAATATAACTGCAGCATGTCCGCTGGGAAAAGAATAACCAGTTGGGCATTGACTCAATTCTAAACATGGCCTTGGAACCTGAAACCATATCTTGAACAAGTAGGTGATTTGATAAGAAAATATTATAGCTGCAAGAGAGCAAATATAATCCAGGCGATTCTTTTCTTATCTCTATGTGGAAGGATTTGATAAATGATTAAAACTCCGACTGCTAGGCCAATCCAATACTGGATTTCACCAAACAGTGAAAGAATTTGCCAGAATAGCTCTAATTCCATAATTATTTTTTATCAAGGACGAATTAAATTATTCCAAAGGACAATCAGAAAACTACTGTTAATCTAGGCAGTATTCTCGAATCCCTTTTAAAGAATTAGCTATTCTTGAGTTTTTTACAAAAAATGTTTAGCTTTTTAATAAGAACCTTATTCTTGCTTCTTTTCCGAATTCGTCGGAACCATCGGAAGTTCACTCCCGAAAGTGGTAAATAAAACTATATAACTAACTCTTTTTGAAGTTGAAAGTGTTTTTGTTATATGGAAGATAAATGGAAAATTCAAAAGAAAAGATACTGAATCAAATTAGTTCAACTCAGTGGACATCCAGATAGTTCTGCTAGCCTTTCTAATGATTGGACTCCAGCATATTTCTGTCCATTTGGAAATACCCATGTTGGATAACCAGTAACTCCAGCGTTTCTGCACCAGTTGTCATTATCACAATTCTTATAATTTATGTATTGAAAGGACGATCCAAACATTTCTTTTTGTTTTTTGCAGTAATGACACCAATCAGTTCCAGCTAAAATTATCCCTTTCTCTGTTAGACATTTAGCAAAATTATCATAATTCCCAGAAGGAGGAGGACGAACAAACCAACCTGTAAGAACTCCATATGATAGTGTTAAGATCGCAATAAAGACTACTACAGCTCCGAGCAAATACAAATACTTTACTTTGATTTTCATAATTAACTCTACTCCTTAAATTTTAAATACCTATATCCAAAATATAGGAAAACTATAAATAACACGAGAATTATCCCATAAACGATCTGGGTCTCGTAACAAGAAATGACGGACATCGCTTGATCAATTCCACATGTGGGAGAACCTGGCTCACAACTTCCGTATACTACCAGGTTATAAATACCGTAAGCTGAATAGAACATTGTAGCAAAGAAGACTATTGTAAAAATCCATGATAAAGCTTTAAAATACCTATAGGTGAATCTTGCTAATGCAGGAGCTCTTTTCATAAGTTTCGCTGTCAGTCTTGATTTAATTCTTTGGTCTAGTTTCGTGATACACGGCCTGAAAGTCGCCATCCGATAAACGCAATCAAAAGCTTCTTTAGCAATTTCTCTCCAACGCATACTAAATATTCCAAGCACAGAGAAGACAACCAACGCTACTATACAAATTACCATGTTTCATCCCAATGTTTTTGCAATTTCTTTAAGTTTCTCTATAAATATTCCTATCTCTTCCTTTGTATTATAAAAGTAGAGTGATGCTCTTACAGATCCTTTGTTCTCGCCTATAAATTTATGGAAAGGATAGGCACAATGCATCCCAGACCTGACAGCTATGTTATTCTCATCAAGCATAATTGCTAAATCTTGAGGCTCTATGCCTTTTATGTTAAAAGAAACTAAAGCATTCTTCTTTCTCCAATCCTTTGGTCCTATTAGCGCTAAATTTGGAACTTCTAACAAACCTTCTATCAAGAGCTTTGCTAACTCCTTTTCATAATCCTCTATGTTTTTCATTCCAATTTTTGTTAGGTAATCAACAGCAGCCCCAAAACCTATTGCTCCAGCATAATTTTGTATTCCACCTTCTAGCCTATGGGGAATATCTTCAGGCTCGTACGACCTTAAATCAGCATCTTTAATTGTTTCTCCACCTAGAATAAAAGGTGATAACTCTCTCAACAGATCTTCTTTTCCGTATAAGCAACCTATTCCTGTTGGTCCAACCATCTTGTGCGCACTAAATCCCATAAAGTCTAAATCCAATTTCCTAACATCAACTGGAAAATGGGGAGCTGCCTGAGCACCATCTGCCAAAACTAGAGCTCCATTTTCATGAGCAATTTTTATTATTTCCTTTAAAGGTGAAACTGTTCCTGTAACATTAGAAGCAAAAATTACTGAGACTAGCTTAGTTTTCTCGTCAATTTTATCTTCAAAATCTTCGATGCTAAGCTCTCCTTCTTTATTGCATAAAACAAAATCTAAGCTTATAACTCCTTTTTTTGCTAATCGCTGCCATGGAAGTAGCCCTGAGCTGTGTTCGAGATTTGTTGTTAAGACTTTATCTCCTTTTTCAAATTTAAAACTATTAGCAACAAGGTTAATTGCTTCGGTTGTGTTTTTTGTCCAAACTATTTCTTTAGATTTTTTTGCGTTAATAAATTTAGCGACTTTTTCTCTCGCTTTCTCAAATTCTTCTGTTGTTTTTGTTGCTAGCTTATGAAGAGACCTGCCAGCACATGCTGCATATTTTGTATAATATTCAACTATTGCATCAACAACTTGCTTTGGTTTTTGTGTTGTGCATGCGTTATCGAAGTATATAACTTTTGATTCTCTCAACAAAGGAAAGTCTTCTCTTAATTTTTCTGCATCTAACATTTGATATTTATTTTCTTATTTTCGTTTATATCGTTTCATCAGCAAAGAATTTGAAACTACACTAACAGAAGAAAGCCACAGCGCATGATTAGGCAGTATATCAACTTTAAGAACTCAAAGGAGTTTTCTACGAACATCAGTACTGAATTCCTTTTGTTGCTGGTATATGCTTAGGATATTTCACGTCTTTAATTATATTAACAAAATCAGCTTTTTCCATAAGTTCTTTTGGGGCAAACCTTCCTGTCAAAACTACATCTGTCCTTTTGGGAATTTTATCCAAGAACTCTATCACTTCTTTTAAATCCAAAAGCTTCCAGTGAAGTGCAAGATTTATTTCGTCCAAAACTAGCAAATGGGGCTTCTTTTCTTTTAAAACCTTTTTTGCAAACTCAAAACCTTTTTTAGCAAATAGTTTGTCTGCGTCATCTAGACTTCTCACAACAAATTTTTTCTTTCCAAAGCGATAGGTTTTTGGCCGGCCTAACTTGTACCATCCTGGCCTTCCGAACTGATGAATTTCATAGTATGGCTTCAACTTATTTCTGATTTTATACTCGCCAGTGTTCCTCCACCACTTCAGGAACTGGATTATCACGACCTTGCGACCATGGCCTATTGACCTTAAAGCTAGACCTAGAGCATTTGTCGTCTTTCCACCGCCAGTTCCGGTCCACAGGTATACATAGCCTATGCTATTCACCCGATTATATGGCAATTCCTGATTGCAGTATCTTTATCGCAATTTCTTTTCCTTTCTCTATTTCTAAACCTCTCTGGATTACTTCTCATCTTCAGATAAGATTTTATAACACTCCGTGCTTTCTTGAATAAATAGCCCATCATCTCACTTCTTTCCTCAACCAGCTCTCTATTCCTCATTTATTTCAGCTTCTATTTTTGCTATCTCTGGTATTGTATATTTGTGTATTCTCTTTACCTCTTTTTTAACTTTTTCAAAGTTCTTTTTTTATAGTTTTTGCTAATATAGCATATCTTTTGTCTTCCCTATTTTTCCTTTCCACCAGTATTGACTGCTGACAGGAAATATACTAGCACAAGAAATTAGTCTTTTCTTGAGCAAATGAAAGCTATTCTTCTTGCTTCTTTTTTGCTTGGGTTTGCAATATAGATAAAGTCATTTTTACTACTTATCACAACGTATCATTTCATCTTATATTCCTTTCTGTTAATTCTTGCGTAAAATGAGCCTTGAGGAATACTTAATAGTATAAGTGGAAAATTATTGTGAGAAAAGCTAATAAAAAGTTGATTTAAGAAATAATAATTAAGCTCGGGTGGCAGAATCAGGTTATGCAACCGCCTGCAGAGCGGTGTATGTGGGTTCAAAAAGCTTTGCTTGAAATTCCCGCCCCGAGCTTTTTGTGAAAATATGGCAATAAAATTTTTCAACACACTAACAAGAAGGAAAGAAGTATTCAAGCCGATGAAGAAAAAAGAAGTGAGAATGTATACTTGTGGTCCTACAGTCTATAACTATGCTCATATAGGAAATTTTAGAACATATGTTTGGCAGGATATCTTAAAAAGGTGGCTAATCTACAGAGGTTTTAGAGTAAAGCACGTAATGAACTTGACTGACGTTGATGACAGAACTATAAAAGGTTCAAGAAAGGAGGGGATTTCACTAAAAGAATTTACGGAGAGATATTCTAAGGCTTTCTTCGAAGATTCTAAAGTTTTGAACATATTACCTGCAGATGTTTATCCAAGAGCAACCGAGCACATAGAAGAAATTGTTAAACTTATAAAAATTCTGATCCAAAAGGGTTATGCTTACAGAGGGGAGGATGGCTCCATCTACTATGACATTTCTAAGTTCAAAGATTATGGAAAACTTTCGAAACTAAGGATAAAAGAGCTAAAAGCTGGAGCGAGAATAAAAGCAGATTCATACACAAAAAAAGAGGCTTATGACTTTGCTCTATGGAAAGCTTGGGACCCAGAGGATGGAGATGTTTTTTGGGAAACTGAGATTGGGAAGGGAAGGCCTGGCTGGCATACTGAATGCTCAGCCATGAGTATGAAGTATCTTGGTGAAACTTTCGACATCCATACTGGCGGAGTTGATTTGATTTTCCCCCACCACGAGAATGAGATTGCACAGAGCGAAGCAGCAACTGGAAAGAAATTTGTCAATTATTGGCTGCATGCAGAGCATCTCATAGTTGAAGGTAAAAAAATGTCAAAATCTCTTGGAAATTTTTACACTCTGAGGGACTTGTTGGAAAAAGGCTATGATGCAATTGCCATTAGGTATCTTTTGCTATCAACGCACTACAAGCAGCAGCTCAACTTCACTTTTAAGGGGCTGGAAGCAGCTAAGAATACTGTTGAAAGCTTGCTCAACTTTGTTTCAAGGCTTAAAGAAATAAAAAAAGGGAAGGAAAGCAGGCAGGTTAAAAAACTGATTGAAGAAATAAGAAAAAAGTTTGAAGAAGCGATGGATGATAACTTAAGAATTAACGATGCTCTAGCTGCGATGTTTAAATTTGTAAACCAAATCAACAGGCTGATAGCAGAAAATAAAATCGGTAAAAATAATTCTAAAGCTGCTATTGATTTGATTTTAGATTTTGATAAAATTCTTGGTTTAAACTTGAAAGAAGCAGTAAAAGAAGAAAAGCTACCGAAAGGAATTCAGGAGCTGATTAAAAAAAGAGAAGAAGCAAGGAGGAAAGGGGACTGGAAGACCGCAGACGAGATCAGAAATAGAATAAAAGAGCTTGGCTATGCTATTGAAGACACGAAAGAAGGAGTGAGATGGAAGAAGATCAAATAATCATTTTTTAACTAATTTTATAGCTCTAACAGGGCAAGATTCAGCTGCGGCTTTGCAATCGGACTTCTCACATCCTTTTAGATCTTTTACATGCGATTTACCATCATCACCTATCTCAAAAACATTCGGGCAAAGACTTGTACACAAACCGCAACCAATGCATTTTTCTTCGTCTACAACAGGTATTAACATTTTACCACCTCAAGAATAGAGTGTGCATGTAGGGCATGGTTCGCTGGATTCTAAGCTTATTTCGCCTACTGGCCTTAGGACCTGAACTTCTCTGCTACCATGCCTGTAGATTGTTATTCCTTTGCAACCTGATTTATAAGCTAACAAATAAGCTTTTTCTACATCATGTGGAGTAGCAGAATTTGGAAAATTTATTGTTTTCGAGACTGCGTTGTCAGTAAACTTTTGAAATTCCGCTTGCATCCTGACGTGCCACTCAGGAGAGATGTCATGAGCAGTGACAAAAACTTTTCTTATTCCTTCTGGTATTTCTTCAACATCCTGAACAGAAGTTTTCCCTGATATTTTCTGAATCAGGTCTTCAGTGTAAAATCCCTCTTTGATCGCTATATTTTCAAAAAGTTGATTTATTTCTATCAAACTCTTTCCCAAACTTTCTGAAACCTCTCTCATATAACAAACAGCGAATATAGGTTCTATCCCCTGCGAGCAGTTAGCGATTACTCCTATGCTGCCTGTCGGTGCTATTGTAGTAACAGTAGCGTTTCTCATCGCTTCATACTTTCCATCAAAAATGCTTCCCTTAAAATTGGGAAAACTTCCCTTTTCTTTTCCTAACTCTACTGATGTTTCTCTTGCTTTCTGGCAAATAAATTTCATAACTTCATTCGCAACCTTCAATGCTTCTTCGGAATTATATGGTATACCTAGTTGAATGAGCATATCAGCAAATCCCATCACGCCTAGGCCAATTTTTCTATTCGCTTTTGTCATTTGTTCGATTTCTGGTACAGGATATTTGTTTGCATCTATAACGTTGTCCAAAAAACGAGTAGCAAGTTTAACAACTTCCCCTAGCTTTTCGTAATCAATTTTTCCGTCTGTAACAAATTTACTCAGGTTTATTGAACCCAGGTTACAGCTCTCATACGGTAAAAGAGGAACCTCTCCACATGGGTTGGTTGACTCTATTTCTCCTATAGCAGGAGTTGGATTGGCTTTATTTATAGTATCAATAAAAATTACTCCAGGCTCACCATTTTTCCAAGCCATAGTAATTATCAAATTCCAGATTGCTCTAGCTTTTAATCTTTTAACTGCTCTTTTTGTTCTTGGGTTTATCAATTCAAAATCTTCATCTTTCTCTACAGCACGCATGAACTTATCAGTTACTGCAACAGAAATGTTGAAATTCCTTAATGTGCCTTCCCTTTCTTTGCAAACGATAAAATCTAGTATATCTGGATGGTCTACCCTTAAAATCCCCATCATCGCCCCACGACGACGTCCTCCTTGTTTTATAGTCTCAGTAGTAGCATCGAACACTTTCATAAAAGAAACTGGTCCACTAGCAACCCCTCCAGTTGTTTTAACAACATCTCCTACTGGCCTCAATCGAGAAAAAGAATACCCAGTACCACCACCTGATTTATGGATCAAAGCTGTCCATTTCACAGCATCAAATATGCTTTTAATAGAATCTTCTACTGGCAACACATAGCATGCTGATAAGCCTAGCTCAGAATTACTACCAGCGTTCATCAGCGTAGGGGAATTCGGTAGAAATTCTAGTTTTGACATCATCTGGTAAAACTTATCTTCTATTTCTTTTATCTCTTCTTCACTCTTTCCATAATCTCTTTCGACTTCAGCTATAGCCCTTGCGACTCTTCTGAACATTTCGCTAGTTGACTCTATCACTCTTCCAGTTTCGTCTTTTCTCAGATATCTTCTCTCTAGGACAAGTATCGCATTCAAAGATAGCTTAAGCTCGTCTCTTACACCAAGCAACGCTTTTGCTCTTCTTACTTCAGCTCTTTTCTGCCTGTGGAGAATATAAGCTTTTGCAGTTTTGTAATGCCCGTTCTCGACCAAGATCTTTTCGACTATGTCCTGAACCTGCTCTACAGTAGGAGTCTCTCCTGGCTTCAATTGTTTTTCGAGAATCTCGACAACCTGCGAAGCTAGCCTCTCAGCCAATTCTCTGTCCTTTCCACCAACAGATTGGGCAGCTTTAAAAATAGCGTTGGTAATCTTCTCTTTATCAAAGTCAACAACTCTCCCGTCTCTTTTCTTGATTTGAGAAATCATTCTCTTTCCTTATGAGATATCAAACAATTATTAATGTAAATATTTATTTCGATAGTGGAATATATAAAACAAAACTTCTATCTTCCAAAAATTCTGTTTTTAAAATTTGATAAGAGCTTGTGGAAGAGTGTTGGATGATACTCAAACTCTCTCCCGATTAGAGTCGAGGCTAATCGCATAAAGCTGATGCTTGCAGGCGAGTTCGGCTTCATTCTCAAGATTGGCGTGCCAAAAGCAACGCTGTCTATAACGTTTCTGTCAAAAGGTATTGTCCCAAGGATTGGCATTTTAATCAGATCGTATACATGCTCTGTCTCAAACTCATACTTTCCACTTCTGACCATGTTCAAAACAAGGCTAAACTTTTTGTTTTTTGTTCCTATCGCTTCCCTGCATCTCTTAACATCCATCAGAGTAGGAACTGTTGGCGTGGTCACAAAAATAACTTCGTCGCAAGCTTCTAAGACACTCATAGCCTCTTTTCCTAACCCAGGAGCACAGTCGAGCAAAACAAAATCTACTAAGGGCAGGTTTAACTTCTCGAGATGAGATTTTAAATGCCTTATCTCGACGTCTATAAGATCCTTAAGATTTAGGGACGCTGGGATGAACATCACACCGTTGTGTTGGGAGACTGCATACCTTATGTCAACTTTTTCTTTTAGGATATCGTTTATCGTTATTGTGTAACTTTCAGCTCCTAGATAGTAAGAGAGGTGAGGAGTTGTCAGGTTGCAGTCTATAACTATAACCTTTTTGCCAAAATCACTCAGAGCTATTGCAAGATTCGTAGCGAAGGTTGTTTTTCCTACACCACCCTTTCCTGAAGCTATAGCTATTATTCTCGTCAAGTAACCACTAAGAATTCTTTATCTTTTTAGTATAAAAAATTGAGTATCCCTATACTTCGCTAAAAATCT
Source organism: Candidatus Aenigmatarchaeota archaeon (assembly GCA_030017875.1). Lineage (GTDB taxonomy): Archaea > Aenigmatarchaeota > Aenigmatarchaeia > CG10238-14 > SCSR01 > JASEGQ01. The sequence goes on along the minus strand of JASEGQ010000010.1, from coordinate 2,730 downwards.
TGCTCCCAGTTGATGAATCGTAGTCATGTCAATATTCTTTTTCGAGAGATACAGCAATGCCAACAACAAGTCAACAGAACTAACCTGATAGTTTTAAATAAATTTCTAATCAAATTAGCTTTTATGAAAAAAGAGCGCTTCTCAAAAGAATGGAGATTTTTAATTCTCGCGAATTTGCTTATAGCAATTTTTGGGTTTTGGATAAATTATTCTCAAATAGAGTACATAGCCAGAATCCTCGAGAGAAATCTGCCAATTTCTATTCCTACACCTTACCCTCAGACTCCTCTCGTCATTCCTGGAACAGGGGCTTTTATTCTTATCGATTCCTCAATTGTTCTCGGAACATTTCTGGCGATTGTCTTTATTCTGATCTTCCTTTATTTCATCTACAAAAAATAGAAATTGACAAAGATTTTAGGCTAAATATGTTAGGAATATCGAAGCTACGCTAAAGTATACAGCTAAAGTGAGTATATCAGTAATAACAGTTGCGAAAGGGCCAGTTGCAACAGCAGGGTCGAGCTTCAATTTCCTTAATATAAAAGGTAAAAAAGTTGCGATAAAAACTGCAACTATGATGCTTAAAAACATAGAGAGACCCACAACAAGACCTAACAGATAAGTGCCTAAACCAAGCATGGCAGCTATGGCAAGAAAAATTCCGCAGAATAAGGCAAGATAAGTTGCGACCTTAAACTCTCTCAACATATAAGCTTTGATAGAAAGCTTTGGGTTGATAGCTATGCTTCTTACAATCAAAGTTTCGGACTGAGTTCCTATAGCGTCACTCATGTAAACCAAAACAGGCATGAACATTGCTAAAGCCAAGTAAGCGCCCAAAACATTTTCAAAAACACCTACAACAGAGGCTGCTATCATCCCTCCAACAAGCCCGACTATTAGCCAAGGCAACCTTGCTTTTACCATGGTCGAGGTAGGAGCCTTAATCACGTTTAGCTCTTTCTCTATATGGCCGTGAATACCTACGAACCTAAATATATCTTCATGGACCTCTTTGTGAAATGTCTGAAGTATCGTGTCATAAGGTACTATGCCTAAAAGGTGATTCTCTTTGTCAACAACAGGAACTGCTTTTATGTTGTTTTTAAGGGCGAGGTAAACGACCGTTTCCTGATGAGTTAGAGGATGTGCTACTACTAAATCTTTTTTCATTATCTTTTCTATCTTTACACTCTTTCTTGGGACTTGAAGGATCTCTTTTATCGAAGCTACTCCTCGCAACCTGCTTTTCTCGTCTACGACATAGACGTAGTCCAGTGTCTTGAAATTTTTTGCAGTTCTTAGAAGCATCCCTTCTATTTCTGAAATAGTTTGTCCTATATTAGCTATTGGGACTGTAGAAATCATTTTCCCTCCGGCTGTATTCGGAGGGAATTTTTTTCCGTCGGGCATATTTAAGAGTAGTGAGTTTAAATTAATATTCTGCTATTTAAGTTACAAAAAATTAATTCTCTAAACAAATTTTGGCAATTACTTTGATGCTAATTTCTTGCTCTTCACGAAGGCCCACAATTTTTTTGTCATTTCACTTGGTGACAATTTACCAGAGCCAAACACTTGCTCTAGAGTTTCTTTTCTTCCTTTAAAAGATATAGCATAGCCACCAAAGGCTTTTTTACCCATTCAATCACCTTATTTTATTTTTTGCTAGGTTTAAATTTATCCTTTTAAATTTCTCTTAGGCATGCTTCCAAATGAAAATATATTTCATTGGCATAAACGCTTCCAAATCACTTTCATAAGCACAATCCGTACATCTATAGCCAATCGTAATTTCTTTATTCAGCAAGTTCTTAACCTTTATAGGCTCTATTGGAGAATCACAGATAGGACATTTCTCTATCTTCGGCAGTTTAATTGTCTTCTTTGTCTTTGCCTTCACTTCGACTTCTGGAAGAAGTAGTGCAACCCTTTTGGCTCTTGTAGGAGAGAGTGTATAGTCTTCATCTTCTTTCCTCATTCTTCTTAAAACAAGCCTTGCAAGCTCTTCTTGAGACTCCACTTTCAATCTCGAGCGAACTATTTCTCTAACTATATCCTTCAACTTCTCCTTGGCTAGTATCTTTTTTGGCATGATAGAAATTTACTCTTTTATAATTAAGTCTTTCTTCGCAGAAATGACTTAAACATACCGAGAGCTTGTTCTGCGTCGTTGCAGTTCAAAACCATTTTCTCAAACGGGCAGATGTCAGTTTTGTTTTTGTTCAGAATATTAGGGACCAAATTTTCGAACTCTGTAAAAACGTTGTTCATCTTAAGAACTTTCAGCGCTTCTTCGCTTATTGTGACAGCAAAGACAGAACCAAACTTTGAATAGATGCAAAGTAGAGCAGCAGCCTTACCGACAATACTGTCAGCTACTGAGGCTTTGTTCAACGTATAACCTAATTCATCAATCGCTTGAACCAAATCTCCTATTCCTTCCGAATCGCTTTCAAAAAGAATCTTTCCTTTTTTCACGATGCACAGAGAAAGAGCATTTTCTTTCAACCTCTTCTTTGCTATTTCCAGGTCTTTCATTTAATTTAATATTTAAGTTAAAAATATAATGTTTTAAAGCCCAGATCGCACAACCTGGTAGTGCGCACGGCTGGAGCTTAACTTGAAACCGTGTGAAGCTTTTGCTTCGTGTGGGTTCAAATCCCACTCTGGGCGCCTATTAGCTACTTCTAACTCCCATACCTAGGGTTTAAGAAATAGTGGTAT